>WJIL01000020.1 GCA_014730275.1 Candidatus Lokiarchaeota archaeon
CTCCTGTATAGCCAAATCATTCCCTGCATGTTCTCCACCGTTGATAACATTGGACATGGGCACAGGCTGCAAATAGTCATCCTCTCGACTTAGAACCCGTTTTCTCAAGAATTCGAACAGTTCCATGCCCTCATCTTTTGCAAGTGCGACTGCTGCTGCCATGGAAACGGAAAGAATAGCGTTAGCTCCAAGATTGCTTTTGTCCTCTGTTCCATCAGCTCGCAGCATTGCTGCATCGATTCCCTCAAAGGAAAGGGGGTCTGCTGATTTTACTGCGTCTGCAAGAACCGTATTGACATTTTCTACCGCTTTTGTAACGCCCTTCCCGAGATAGCGGTCTCCGCCGTCCCGAAGTTCAAGGGCTTCTCTAGCTCCTGTGGAAGCTCCACTAGGCACTTTGGCAACACCTGTACTCCCGTCTGCAAAAGTGACCTTTGTCATGATGGTGGGATTTCCGCGTGAATCCAGTACTTCGATGGCATGTACCCGTTCAATATCATCCATAATACCACACACTTCCTCGTTGTGTTATCTACCTCACGCATGGATAAGAAGCTCTTTAGGCGTTTTGCTAGAACAATTGAATAGATTTTTCGCACAATTGAATCGAACAGCGGCCGAAAGAATGCCTCCATAGAGATTGGAATGGACGCGGATTAGTTTTCTAATCTTATTGTACTGTCATGCCACCATCTACAATCAATACTTGGCCGGTAATGTATTCAGAATCATCAGATGCCAGGAAGGCAGCTGCCTTTGCTATGTCTTCAGGAGTTCCCATTCGCCCCCACGGAATAGAACTGATTGTTTTTGCGCGCAGCTCTTTTGTCAGGGTCCTGTCTACAGTCGGTGTTTCGATAGCTCCTGGAGCAATGGCATTCACTCTAATGTCATTGGGCGCGAGTTCCAATGCAGCAGCCCTCGTAAAGCCTACTACCCCAGCTTTTGATGCACTATAATGAGCCAAATCACGATAGCCGATTACAGCTCCAGCAATTGATGCTATGTTGACTATGCTTCCACCATTCTTCTTCAATGCTGGAAGCGCAGCTTTAGTACAATTGAATACGCCTTTGAGATTTACATCCACTACGTTGTCCCAATCATCTTCTTTCATGGCCAAGAGGGTCTTGTAAGGGTAAATTCCAGCATTGTTCACCAAGACATCTACTTTGCCCCATTCACCCAGGACAGATTGGATCATGTTTTCAACCTGTTCCATATCAGAAACGTCAGTCAGTAATGAGATGGATTCGTGACCCATCTCTGTGATTTCATCAGCAACATCCTTGACCTTATCATTAATGTCGCTCACAGCAACCTTGGCACCCCGTTCAGCCATCTCTAATGCAATTCCACGTCCAATGCCCTGTGCGGCGCCTGTTACGATTGCAACCTTATCATTCAAGTTCAATATCTATACCTCAATTAGCAATAGTTAATATTGATTAATGGGTTTTTTGGTCGAATCGGAAATAATGATTTCGTACAAGGAGAGACAGATACATACTGATCCGACGTATGCACGTGGTGACAAACTATAACTTAGTAGCCTACTAGTGAGAATACAGGATTGGCCACCACGGGTGTTCACAATGCAAGAGCAAAATACACGGTCTAAGATAGTTTGCACCATTGGACCAGCATCCAAGTCACGAGAAGTCCTCCATAAGATGGTAGATGCTGGAATGGATGTTGCAAGAATCAACCTATCTCATGAGGATCGTTCATCAGCCAGGGAGACATTCGAACTGATTCGCTCAGTAGATGATACAGTAGGGATACTTTTTGATCTTCAAGGTCCCAAGATCCGAATTGGGGAGATGGAAGAGGAAGTGGAGCTTGAAGAAGGCGATGAACTCATTGTTTCAACTGAGGATTTTGTCGGGAACCAGCATCGGGTGTCAATCTCGCACGAAGAGCTCCCTGAGGATGTCAAACAAGGCGATACCATTGCCATGAATGATGGTATAGTCAATCTCGTGGTTAAAGAGATAAGAGATAACGAAGTAGTTGCCAAAGTCACAAGTGGTGGCCCTATCTCCAGCAGGAAAGGAGTGAACATCCCAGGCATTCGCTTGTCATGCAGCATGCCAACAGAAAAGGACTTGAAGGACATTGATTTGGCGGCTGAACTTGAAGTAGATTTCTTGGCCCTTTCTTTTGTACGCGATGGAGATGAGGTGCGGAAAGTCAATGAGATTCTCGAGGGAAATGGGCTCGGTGATGCGGATGTTATTAGCAAGATTGAGCATACACTGGCCGTGGAAAACTACGACGACATTCTTGAAGAATCACACGGGGTGATGATTGCAAGAGGAGATCTTGGAATCGAAGTCCCCATAGAGGAAGTGCCTGTGCTCCAGAGAGAACTTGTGCGTAAAGCCAACAAATGGGCTAGACCCAGTATCGTAGCAACACATATGCTTGAATCTATGACGCAAGAAAGACTTCCCACCCGTGCAGAAGTAAGCGATGTTGCTCATGCCATTTTTGATAGAGCAGATGCAGTGATGCTCAGTGGGGAGACAGCCATTGGCAGGAATCCGCCAAAAGCAGTCGAAATGATGAATCGTATTATCAGCAGAGCAGAGAAACAGATTACACCAGTCAACCCATTAGATATCACCTCAGAGAAACGCATGATAGTGGAGATAATCGGAAATCTGGTGTACAATGCGGTCTCACTCATTCCGGAAAATGTGTGCGGGATAGTAACAGCCACCCGGAGCGGTTTCACCGCCAGATGGATTTCCAAGTTTAGGCCACCAACAAACATCTATGCGGTGACACGAAACCCAGCAGTAATTCGTCGGATGAGGCTGCTGTGGGGAGTACATCCGGTTCAGTATCAGCAGAATCTTGATAACGTCGACGATTTGGTTCAGCAAGCTGTCCGAAGAGTGCACAGTGAAGGGCTGGTCAGTGAAGACAAAGATGTGGTATTCACTTCGGGAATCAGGCATATCCCTCATAGAACGAATGTTTGTGGCGTCTTCCATGTGCGCGATTTGATATAATGGAGTACTAACCACTTCCCAAATTCTTCTGATGATAGGCTGACACCCAGAGCTCAGTCGCCATTCGTTTGTTACCTTTGTGTGTAGGAAAAATGCACAAGGACAAGAAGGGTTTGGAAGGAAATACGACCATAGAAGCTCAGAATTACTGGATAGACATAGAGCCCAACAGTCTGAAGAATTCATCCTTGATTCGAGGGTGAGAGAAAGCGAAAAACCATGGTACCCTAGCGAAATCATCACTGTATTCCACAGCTTCACCGTTCAAATCAGTACAAACTCCGCCCGCTTCTTCAACAATGACCTGTGGAATACCGAAATCATGTGGGCTTGCAAGATGATACATCAATACACTGACACGACCTTCAGCAACTGCTACCATCGTATGATGCGCACCCATTGAATCGAACTGTGCCAAACCCAGCTCCCGGATGATTGGGAGATATTTCTCAGTACGTTTCTGTGAATAGAAGGCATCCGGTTCGACTTTGCGTTGAAACGCTAGTATTTCGCCTGTTGATGTCTCAACCTTCACACCTGCACCACGTTTGGAAAGATAGACCCGATCTACTGCAGGAAAATAGATCGCGCTTGCTATGAATTCGCGGTTTCTTGAAAACGCAGCTCCTATTGCGTGGTCCTTCCGGCCTTGAGTGTAGGAATAGGTCCCATCCAGCGGATCCAAATGAAAACAGAGATTTTCAGGTTCCCCTCTGAATATTTTCGTTCGAGGGGTCGATTCCTCGGCATTAATCCGGAGATGTGGCATATAGGAATGAAGAACCTCAAGTACCACTTCTTGAACCAAATCATCGGCAATAGTATGAGCTGTAGATGTCGCATCTGTTTTACTATCAGGCAAATCTGATTCCTTGGGGACGTTCTCTATCCGCCCCTGGAGATGGTTCAGGATGATTCCCCCGGGAATTATAGCGTGCTTTAGCACTTCCAGCAGGTTGTTCGGCTCACCCATGTCTTCTCGCCTGATTGATTCTCTATGCAGCAACTCAGTCCAAGTATCCAAGCGCCTTTAGTCTGTCTTTCACTTTCTTCTCATCTTCTTCCGTAAAAGGATTCTCAGCCTCTTCTTCTTCCTTGTTTGCGATTATCTCACGCAATACATAGGTCACATAGCTTGATACTGATGTGAAACCAGTTCCTTCAATCCGGTTCTCAATCTTGTTGAAAAGAGGTACTGGAACTGAGACCGACGTAAACTTTCCTGTTCGTTTTTTTCCCTTCGCCATTTCTAAATCACCTATTCCTTTATCGTTCTTTTAATCCCCGGACAGATATCCGAGTTCCCGTGCCTTATCAAGGATTTTGTTCACGGACTCGTCAACCGTTTCCTCATGAGTATTGACCGTAACATCTGGTTCGAGAGGTTTTTCGTAGGGATCGTCAATACCCGTGAAATTCTTGATTTCTCCTGCAAGTGCCTGTTCGTAAAGACCCTTCGGATCTCTCTCGATGCAAACATCAATTGGAGCGTTAACGAAGACCTCCATCATATTGGGGATTTCTTCCTTTGCGTACGCTCTGGTTTCCCGGTATGGAGAAATGAGAGCAACAACGACGATAACACCATTCCGTGCCAGCAATTTGGTGCAAAATATAACTCTGTGATTGTGCTCATTTCTGTCCTCCTTCGAGAAGCCGAGGTCTCTGCTCAAACCTTGTCGAAGTTCATCTCCGTCCATCGTTTCGATGTAACGAGATCCCTCAAAGTGTTCTACGAGTTTCTCAGCAATCGTTGTCTTTCCAGATCCTGAGAAACCTGTTAGCCATATACAAAATCCGTTATCCATGTTTCATTGTCTCCTAATCGCTTGTCCTGTCATGTAGTCTTTAGTTTCAAGCCCCATGAACTCTAGAATCGTTGGAGCTATGTCTAAGATATCCTGTGATTTCCTAGCCGCTTCAGTTTGGCCGGGAAATCGTGTAACGTAAATTCCGTCCCAGTCGTGGACGGCATCATCTGGGCCAGTAGCACTTCCATAGAAGTACATAGATTCATGACCCATACTGCTTGATCCCCTCCAACAGAGATCATCAAAGTAAACCATCAAATCGGGGTAATCGCCCTTACAGTCTTCGTAGATGTCCTCGGGCTTATCTACGATGTTTTTCCAATCTTCACCATTGGGGCCTTTGATTTTCTGTAGCTCCTTTGCAAGATTGGTGCGAAAGCGTTCATACTCGTGTGGTGGGACTGTGCCCTGTTCTTCATACCCTTCCACATTTACGAAAATCCGAGAATAATAGCCGCCCCAGCCCCAAGCCTTGGTATTCTTCCAATCTATCTCCAAATCCTCGAATGACTGGGGTTCAGTTGGCTGTTTCTTCAATGATAAAAGGCCCTTCTTCTCCAGCCATTGATTGATGCAGAAGGCTCCCTTCCTTCCCTTTGCTCCATGATCCGATGTCAGCACAAACAGGGCATCTTCGGGCATGATTTCAAGTAGTTCTCCAAGCTGTTTGTCTAGTAGTCTGTAAAAATCAACAAACTTTGATTCATACTCATTTCCTGGTTCGTATTTGTGATGCTGCTTGTCATAAAACCGCCAAAAACCATGGTGTAGTCTATCAGAACCAACCTCCATCAGAACGAAAAGGTCCCACGGTTTCTCTTTCATCAAGTATTTCGCAAGCTTATGCCGCTTCTTGACCATGTCTATAAGATTCGTGTATAGCTCCTCTTTCTCCTCAGTCCGATAGAAAACGTCAAGTGAGTATTCTCCGACGATATCCTCGATTTCTTCCATAAGTGACTCAGGATAGGTGTACGTTTTGTCGGTTCCAGGAGCCAAGAAGCCGGAAACTAGGTGTCCAGTAACTTTAGGTGGAGGATAAGACGGTGGCATCCCAATGACGATGGATTTGCCGAGTTTCTCTCCAACAAAATCCCAAAGCTTCTTCGAGTCTATCTTGTTGGAATCAGGAATCCATATGTCCTTGTAATTTCCGGGCTCTCTATGCCTGAAACCATACAAGCCTAGTTGGCCAGGATCACAGCCAGTTGCCATGCACATCCAAGCTGGTATCGTGATGGGCGGCTTTGTGCTTCTCAGAGGACCATAAGTACTGTGCTTAGTAAGCTGGGTGAGATTTGGCATAACTTCTGCTAAATCATCGAATACCAAGCTCGGGGGAACACCATCCCAGCCAAGAAGCACAGCTTTCCTCATCAGCACCACACCTTCATTTCACAAAGGGTTCGTCGAATTCTAGGATTGTGTCAGCTACTTCAGGGCGCATCATATCCGCAGGGGGCCGAGTGCCTTCAGACAAAATACTGCGGATTTTAGTTCCAGAGAATATGACATGATTCTCTGAATCATGTGGGCAAATCTTGGAATTCGCTATACTGCTGCACTCTTTGCAGTAGAAGAAAGACTCGAAGCAGATTGGTGATATTCCCAAATCAGGGTATTCCTCAAAGATGTAGTGCGCGTCAAATGGGCCATAGAAATCACCCACACCCGCATGATCTCGACCAACTATGAAGTGAGTACAACCGAAGTTCTTCCGCATGATTGCATGATGGATTGCCTCTCTTGGACCACCGTATCGCATCTCGGTATGAAGTACAGCCATAACTGCGTACTTCTGAAGGTAGTAATTCCTCATTAGCGTTTTATAGGCTTGGAGGATGACTTCATCCTTGAAATCCCCTTTCTTCTTCTTGCCAATGAGAGGGTTGATGAAAATGCCATCAATCATCGACAATGCAGTCTTCTGGACGTACTCATGTCCAAGATGTGGTGGATTCCGCGTCTGGAAAGCCACTACAGTATGCCAGTCCTTCTCGTTGAATAGAATCCGAGTTTCCTTTGGGCGCAGGGTGAAATCGGGGTAAGGATTCCCAATATCACTAAGCAGTCGAATACGACCACCCACCAGAGTATCATTCAAACCCATGACTTTAGCTACGCCTGGATGGCGACCGGCTGTTGTACCAAAGACAGATTCGGCGAATCTCGATTTGTCATATCCGTAGAGATCTTCAACTTCGAGAGTAGCGGTTGGTTTTCCGTTGTACATCAAGCCAACCATATCGCCCTCTTTCGTATCTCCAAGCGTATCTTCATCAACATCGAATACGATTGGTATCGTCCAGGGAACATCGTTTGCAAGACGGCCATGCTCCAAAACCATTTCGAAGTCGGAACGCTTCAAAAATCCGTCGAGGGGACTGAATACCCCATGGGCTATGTTATCGATTTCCTGTGCAATCTCCTTCGATATATTTAGTGTTGGATACTCATCGAAGTTCTCGGTAATTCGATTGCTTTCTTTTTCGCTTACTGTCCGATCTACAAGTGTTCCTCCGTGTGGTGATTGCATTCCTTAGTCCTCCAAGTCTTTGGTTTTTCCGATGTTCTGATTAGATGTGTCAAAGCTAGCTATTCCACAACAAATACTGAGTGTAAGATTGTTAATGTACTGAGACAATGAGATTTCTTTCACGTTTCGAATAATCAGTTGATAGTTTTCTCGCGAAGAACCACAATAATCCGTACAATCAATTCCATTAATCATCAGCTTCCCTCCTACTTCAGAAAAATCCTCCAGTCAGAACCCATAGCAGTGTAACAAGTCCCACAATGAATGTGCAGATTGCAATGATTCCCTTTACATGCTGATCATCGAGTTTTGCAACAGTAAGTGCAGAAAACGGGGCAGCAAGTACGCCACCGACTGTGATTGGGATGATGAACAATAGCGACGGGAATCCTCGAACCAAGAAATGAATCAAGAAACCTATCGCGCAAAGCATACCTTCTACCAATGTTGTGATTGCAACAGCAGCCCGGGGCTTGATGTCACTTACAATCTGTCCTCCTACTGCTATGGCCCCATATCCGCCCCCAGAAATGCCCTTGTTGAAAGCTGCCACGGTCCCCATCAAAGCCAGCTTCTCCTTCGAATATGATATTTCTCTATTCCTGGTGAACATCATGATGATGCCCATAGCCATGACAGCAAGAGTGATGTACATCTTGACGAAGAAAGCAGGAAATGTGATGACCGAAAAGGTGGAGAGAAGAATGCCAACCACTCCAGTCATGCCAAAGATGTACAGGGAATACCGTTCTTCCTTATCATCGAGTATGTTCATGTTTCTGAATCGATGATGGAAGGCTGAACAGACAAAACCCGCAAAAAACTGAGCAAAGAGAACTACAGGAACTAGTGTAATTGGTTCGTAACCAAGAATAATCAACGCGGGAGTCAGAATTGTACCAAACCCCATTCCGACAGTGGCATCAACGTACTCACAGATGAAAGCAACAACTGCCAGTACAAGTACTGATTCAATCATCATTGTCGGATCTCCTTTTCAGTAAGGTCATTTCGTCGGGGGTTACCGGGTTGGAGATTATATTTAATTAAAAGTTTTGGGCTTCATATGTGGTGATGATACAGTCAACTGACTTGTTTCAGAAGACGCCTGTCATTAATATCCAGCCCAAAGTTACAAGGCCAATCATGAAAGTAGAGACTGCAATCACTCTCTTAACTTGGTATTGCTGAAGCTTCGCTACAGTCATTGCTGATAGTGGTGCCGCAATGATGGCGCCAAAAGATATTGATATCAGCATCGGAATATCCGGAAGACCAACCCATATGATGTTAATTGTGAAACCGACTATACAGATCAGACCTTCGACAAGCGCGGTTATCGCAACAGCAGCACGAGGGGGTATGTCGCTTAGCATTTGGGCACCCACCGTTATAGGACCGTAACCACCACCGGAGATCCCCTTGTTGAAAGCTGCAATCAAACCCATAGCTGCCAGTTTAGGTGGAGAATAGGCAAATTTGCTGCCATCCGTTACAAGCATTAGTATACCCATCGCTGTAACAGCAGCGGCTATGTATATTTCAACAAAAAGGGAAGGAAGAACAATCATCGATAATGTGGACAAAACAACTCCCAGCATGCCGGTTATAAGAAAGACAACAAAAGCCTGCCGCTCCCTTGGTTCTGTTGAAAAATCCATGTTCTCAAGATTGTGATGAAACACAGAACTGACAATGCCGCCCAAGAATTGACTGAACAAGAGCACAGGAACAAATACAATCGGAAGGTATCCAAGGATGATAAGCGCGGGCGATAGAATGGTTCCAAATCCCATTCCCAAAGTGGCGTCAATATACTCGCAAATCAGAGCGAGGACGCCGAGCAATAGCATCACCTCTAGTGTCGTCATATTCCTTCCTCAAGAGCCAAATATCATACCAGGAGTTGGCGTGTAAATTATGACGGATTATATCTAATTAAAAGGCTTGGGTTTTGCGGCTAAGTTTGCCTTTGCCGCGAAATTCCAGTATGAAACCAGTTTAATCTTCTCACGAAGGTTCTGCGAACTCTGGTAAATCCACTAGAACTAGGAACTGCGCATGAGGATTTCAGCGGAGGTTGCGATATCCGCAAAAGACCCCACCTATGTGATGTGTAGAATATCTCCCAAGACCAGTCGAACTCTCGTCAGTGCTCTCTGACTTACCTCGCCAATTATCCCCTCAAATCTCTTTGTAGAAACTGCGCGAATATTATGACAAAGTGCATAAGATTCCTCTCGTAGTCCACCTTCCCGGTCCATGGGAACGACAGTCCAATAATTGCGTCTTTTTGTGGTTAAAGGAATCGTAATTGCTATGGCTAATTCTTCACTGCCTGGCCCATATTTGGTTGGCATTGATACAACTAGATTTGGTCTGCGACCTCCCTGTTCATGTCCAACCACAGGATTCAGATCTAGGATAGCTATGTCTCCTGCTTTAGGTGGTTGAGCCACGGTCTCAGCCCACCTCATCATCAACACTGGACAAAAACGCGCTTTCGACGATTTCTTTATCCTCATTATCCGCAATAATTGCACGGAGTCGCCCTGTTTCGGGGGCCGCATTGTTCGCTGCTCCAAGCAGAGTTAATTGAGTTAACGTCTCCTGAGCCCAATCTCGTAACAATCTCTCTAATTCGTCTATTTTCTCCTCGGTCAAAGGTAGTTCTTTAGTCACGAGAAAGGAAACAAACATGGTCATGGTCATAAACAACATAATATCGAAAAGAAAAACAGCCATTCCGTGTTCTTCTGATTTGCTTTCTGCTGCTTGAACAGCATCCGGCAGATTGTTGCCTTCAGAAATTGAAATTTCCCGAAATCTATCTCTTAAATCATTGATGCTGGACCGCTTGGTTTGATCTGGAATCAAAGGCCATTGTCTAATACTAAGAGAAAAAATACTGAGTAGTTTTCTTAGAGAATTAAGAGCATACGAGAGATTTGAACTCAAAACAGGACCATACAGATTCTCTGTCCTGTCTAGAAAATTCTCATTGTGAAAGTCGTCCACCAAATCCGTCAGCTTTGAGAAGGAAGTCACAGCTTTTTGATATGCTTTGTTGATGTTCTGCAACGTCATTTCGAAGGATTGCATTGACTCCTCGAAGACAAGCGTTTTGAGCAAATCCCCGACTTTCTCTTCATTCATCCGATCCAATAATGTCGAATACATATCATCTTCTTCGGGATATTCGGTCAAGAAAATAGGAGGTACAAACATGGTTGCAGACAATTCTCATTTCCCCTCATATAGTATATGAACGCATCGCTATGCATTAGAACGACATGCCGCATATTCCGTGAGGAGATATAAAGTATTATGCTCTACGTATGTGCTTGCTATTGACATTAACGAGAATGATGGATACCAAATACTGCAAATAGAGCAATTCCATCATGGAGAGAGCTCATAAGGAAACATACTTGTATCCTTCTCCATCCCTAATCCTCGAGGGAAATCCACTGAAAGTCACATGGAAAGGAATAGTCGGCCTTGTTGTTATCCTCATTGGGATAAGCATAGTGGCGTATTTGCTTTCAAGTCTTGAGGGTTTTGTCGCAGGAGTACTAGCAGTATTCATTGGTTTTCTTGTCAGTTTCTTCAGGTCCGATATCAAGAGGTATCTTGGACTGGAAAAGGAAAAGGAGTTACCGAAAATCGAAGTCGAAACTGAGGACAAAGAGGGCCAAGAAGACCTCAAAATCATCCGCAAACTGGAGAAGAAAATCGGAAAACAGCGACAGAAGCTTGCCAAGGAAGTCGTAGAATACAATCCAGCGCTTCCAGAGAAGAAAAGAAGGAAAGTGGATCAGGACATCGTGGAAGAGGCAACTGAACTCATTGGCTTGCTCGATTCAGCCAAGGGACGGGCCATTCAGTTGGGAGAACCCGAATTGGTTAGCCATTATGATGAAATCCTCAAAGAAATCAAAGAGACACGGGAGAAATCCATGAGAAGGCTAAGCGGGTAGCTACGGGGTATATGATGTCCAAACCAATAGCCACCAGATATTTTGTTATGCTCAAATCTCGTCCCCATGAATCAAGCAGTTTTTCGCTTCTCATTCCACCAATAGAGTATCGGAATAGCTACAACAACCGGAGTAAGTAGTAAGAGCGGCAGCAACCAGTTTGGTTCATTAGCACCACCCTCTTCACCGAGAAGCAGGTACGAAACACGAGTTCCATCCTCGTTTTCTACAACGATTTCCAATCTATTGAATGGAGTCACAACAATGTCGATTGTTAGGTGGGTAGCTTGCCAGTTTCGCTTGAATTCGAAAGATTCTTCGTGTACCTGTGAGTCATCCGCATATATGGTGAGCATGCCATTGGATTTTGCATCTTGCTTGAATCCGTTCCAAACAGATAGGTTCGCGAGAATGGTTCCTGAGCCAGCATCAAGTGACTCTGATGCAATTTCAATCTTAGGCGACTCATAGAATCTCTCAGCCCTGTGTACCCAGTAGTATGTATTATTGCCACCAGGAATGGTCAGTTCCCATGCTATTTCTCCCGACTTAGTTACTTCGGTCAGAATAGCGGGAGATTCCTCAGCTAGAAGAAGTGCTCTATCTCCAAAGAGACCAAGGGTATTGCCATCAGGAAGTCTATCGGCATCACCGCCAGAGGCAGGGAAATAGTAGGTTTCATTCTCTGCCCTCCAAGACCAAACCTCCTGCATAATCTCGTTTTGTTCGTCTATTTCAAACTCAACAAAACCAGAATAGCCAGTTGCATTCTCAAGATGCATCGTAGATGGCCTAGATGGGTTATACAAGTCATTGTCATACAGAATGAAGCGACCCGGGCCAACTAATTCTAAGCCGTGAGGGTGAGCCCAAAGACTATCAACTTCTGTACCGTTTTCGGCCAGAACAGAGAATTCACCCCATCGCCCTGCGGACCACTCGATGTTCTTAGTGGGTTGATCAATCTTCAGAATCGTGTCTTGATTTCGGACATTCAGGTAGATATCGTTCTCTGTTTTGTCCCAGACAAAGCTATTACAGTGCATCCAATCTGCGCCCGCCCGAAATGTTTCATTTATACCGAGGCTTGAATGAATTGTAGCATTGAAAGGATACTGCACCCGTCCATCCCATTGCCAGACAAGTTCGCCATCGCGGTTGTACTCGGAAAGAATGTCGTAGAGCACTCGTTTTCCGTCCCACATCTCGTCCGAGTAATCATTCTCAAGCACCATGAAAGTATCAGTATGAGGGTTGTAGTCGAAGGCGTGGTGCCCACCCGGGATGGGGAGTAGTTCTGTTGCACCGGTTTTGTAATTCCACAGCTCAAGATTACCGCCCTGTCCACCCATCAGGACAGTTGTGGAATTGATGAATTTGTGAACGCTGTGATGTGTATTCTCCAGTTCTGCAACAATCTCCCCATTGTGATCTACAACAAAGAGATAGCCCCTCCCCATCAAAGGAGAGCCATTTCTCATGTTGATTTCAACACAGGGAAAGAGTGTCAATCCCGGAGTGTACAAGGAACTTCTATTGGCGCTCATCTGGAATTCGACAATTTCATCAGTGTCGTCTATTGACTCTCCCATCAGGGTGGCGTTGAATATGCTGTTTATGTCATTGATGTTCAATGCCTCTCCAAGGGGACCTTCAAAATCCAAATCGCCGCCCTGAAACGCTCCAACTGCGGTGCGCTCAAGCTTGATCAAGCTTACGAGTAGGTCAAACGACAGCATTATCCGTACATCAGGTTCTGAAGGTGATGATTGAGAGCTATCGATATCAAGGTCACCGCCTCCCATCTCATAGATGATGTATCCCTCATCACCGACTTCAAATACAGCAGTCAAATCCTTTCCTTCTATAGCATCTTGAACAGCTGGCGAGTTGTCGGCTACATATTGGCAAAATGTGTTGTAGTCAGGAATATCAGACCAAGAAAACGTACCTGATTCCAATTTCTGCTGTAGAGACGACTGTATGTCGAGTATTTCCTGTGGAGCATCATCTAAACTGAAGGGTTCGGGTTCCCGTGGTGTGAGGATATTCATGATGAACAAAACAGTCGGAATTGTTATGATGAGAATGATTCCAAGTGCCAATATCGCTTTGTTCCGACGCCTCATGGAGCAGACGATATCGGAAGGCCATATGACTGTTATGTGGTATCAAAGGATTTCTCTTGAGACTAGAGAGAAATATATAGCAGAATTTGAGTTTTCTTTGGATTCTATTTGTAAATAAAATAGCTCATAATGGCGTATTATTTCTTAGCAACCTTATGGAATATTCCCCCCATTCTAGAAAAAAACCTATTCTTTTTGATATATAGTAAGCATTAGACATGGCCTGTACAATGGCGTGTCTGGCATGATACAGAAAGTATCGGGGGGACCTCCCCCTTCTTGCAGGAAACAGAGAACCGGACAAAAGAAGGATGAGCGCTTTGACACAAGTCGAACGACAACTTGAATCAAAAATCGACCTAATTTTAGGAGTAGAAATTGAAGCAACGCAAAAGGAGGAAGAAATCTTGTATGCGCTTGCATTAGCCTATGCATATGATGTCGATAATAACAAGAAACTAGCGGAATCAGGTTGGCGGAACAAGTACAAGATCCACAAACTATCTGGGCTTCCTCAGAAGACCATATACTCACGTACAGGACCATTAATCTCACTTCTGAAAAAGAAACTTATCCAAAAAAGAGAATCTCCCAGTCGATGGGGAGGACAGCAATTCCAGTATAGGTTCCCTTTAGCGTAGAACCAAGTGGTTAGTACGGGCATAGCTCCAAGAGAGGGCGGACTACCTCCTCCGACGCAATTCAATCAATATAATAGACACAGCAAGAATCTGAATTGCGGGGGCCAAGAACAGTAGAAACTCGATAACGGAATCAGAAAGCAATCTATTTGCGGGAGATTCCGCTCCATTGGAATCAGGAATATCGAATTCCTTCGCCCACACCTCTTCCAGCATCGTCATCGTCATTAGGGGATGTGGGTCCTCAAAGCCACCATCCAGATAGTATGGTGAATCTCCAAGAAGATCTCCGTTGGTATCGTTCCCTGTATAGGAATCATAGTAGTTCCCTTGAGTTCCATTATGGAACTGAATATCGGTACAAGATTCAGATTCGAAATGAGATACTGTGGCGTTGATGAAGGCGTTAAGGGCTACTTCTATGTCAGAAGACGACTTGGTGAAGAGGTTTGGCTCTCCGCTCATGTTCAATCGATTCCAAGCCATCCTAATATCTGTCGATTGTGCAATGTGTACTGCAGAGCAAAAAGAGCCATCTACCAGGTTGGCGAGTATACTACATCCCGTAGCGTCATCCAATCGGATTCCGTGCCCTAAGGAGGACTGAATTAGGTTGGACACTATATCAATGCCAACGGAGTTTCTATAGACATCTATACTGTGAGAAGCAGACTGGCGGATATGATTACCCGTCAGAAGTCCATCCGAGCAGTTATCGATTCGAATGCCGTCATATCCCAGCCAGTCCACTGACCATAAAATCGTGTTATTGGAGAGAGTGAAATTGGAGCTTCTCAGAATTTCGATTCCATCTTCTGCCGAATCTTGGATGTAGCTGTCCGAAAAGGTGCAGTTGGTGCAGTCCGACAGGTAGAACGCATCAACGTCGACAGACTCAACATGGCATGAAGTAACACGTGATGAGTCGGAAGCACCTACAATCATGATTCCTTCATCTACGTTAGTGACAGTTACCCCGGAAATGGATAGCATGGGTGAGCTATGGGCGTATAACGCCACTCCTCCAGAATGGCGAATTGTGCTGCTTTTGATATTAACAGGTGAAGATCTCAAGCAGCTCACGCCGCCTCTTGCATCCTCGATGGTAACTTCTGATGTGAGCATGGTACTACACTGATCAAACTCGATTCCCGCCATCCCAGTTCGATTGATTTCACAGTTCAGTATGGAGGAGTTTGCTGCATTATAGCAGGATATGCCTGTCTTGATACTGTCTTGCATAATTGAATCCGAAATCAGCACATCGGCAACTGAATCAATACGTATAGAGTCGCTGTCGGAGTCTGAAATGGTGCATTCATATGCAGTAATGGAACTGGACCTGTGAAACACTAGTCCACTACGGCCGCAGTTCTGCACCTCGACAAATTCGCAGGCTATCGATTCACAACCTGTGATATACAGACCGTTTTCTCCAACATCAGCAATTGAGAGATTTGAGAGTAGGCAGTTCTCAGAATTGTATATCACTAGTCCATTCTCTTTGTTTTCTATCTGCAGTAATACCAATTCAGAGTTTCGAACATTGACCAGCTTCACAGCAACCCCCAACTCGTCACCCGAAGGGGAATTAAACCCACAGTTTTCTATCCTGAAGTATACATCGGAATTCCGTATCTCTATGCAGATTCCATTTGATTCTATCAGCAAATCTGAAATCCGATACGGATCGGCTGCAGTACCTTCGCCGGGAAAACCAGCTTCAGCAAAATCATCGTTTCCATCAAGGTATATGGGGGCATGGATGGATAGGTCGGATTTCCGGAATGAAGCAACGGATTCTTGTACAACACTACGGTTAGATTCAGGGATAGTTGGCCCGAGAGACAATGTAACTAGGATGCAAAGGACAGCAAGTAGCCAATATCGCCCCATTATTCTACTATCTCCATTGTGAAAGTCAGGCGTTCGAAGTAACCATGAAGGCTGAAAAAGATAAACCTAATGCATAATCTCTAGTTCTCAATCGCGAATTGCTAAGGTATGCGGTTATTTTAGCCAGAGCATACATATAGAGGGAATCATAAAACAACGATGCACAATGCACGCAGGAAAAACCATTTGGCCACAATGGTGAGCGAGAGGAGAATACAAACGTGGGATGTTCCCCCAAGCGCATCAAGGGTGATTCAGCAAAATACACCAGTGATAATTCTGGTTGCCTAACGAGAACATCTAGGGTATTGCTCCTACCAACGCAGGTTTTGATGGCGATTTCGCTGCCAGTCATTTTGCTGGCAGTTGTGTCCACAGTCGTTAGCATTATCGTATTGCTCTATGCATTATTGTTCGTAAACAACGGATACACCAGGGAAGAGATACTGGACAGTCCGATTCGCACAGCTACAGGAAAGCTATTCGCTACCGTTAGTGAACCTGATGATGGAGGGTATCACCTAAATTGGCTGGCGTCATCTACATCTGACTGGGAACTCGAGGACTTCGATGACTTCCTTGACAGGATAATGACACATGAGGAGCTGACTATCTTCAAAACCCTAGTTGATTTTCTGCTAGAGGATAATGTGGTTGTAAATCCAAAAGGAGGTGTTCTTCCTGAGGATGACCCTGAAGCGGGTTACAGGAACCGGCATAGGATATCGCAGGCTTCAGGCATCTCCCAGAGCATCATCTATAACCCAGATGGCGTAATCGAACGCTTTTTGGATCTCGGAATCATTGAAGAACGGGACCCACCATCGGGATGGGGAGGACAAAAGGGAGTATATAGATTAAACCTTCAACACGGACTGGTTAGAGCATACCTCAAATGCTTGTTTTCTTCTCGAGGATAATCCACTAGAGCTGGAATATCCCGATTGAATGCAGTTGTGTGAGTAACCAAGCTTTATCCTTTTCTTCCTTGAGAAGCATGTGCGTGAGTGCATAGAAGAACGAAGAAACATGGATCATGCTGCAATCATCAGGGGGTTATGAAGATGCAAAGAATAAGGATTCTGGCTTCTTACCTTGTTCTACTGTTGATGATAGGGCAAGTTGGGCAGGTTTCAACAAGTGGGAGAGTTTCCAATTTTGGGTTGCCAACCCAAACCACTGAATCACCAGCGAATGGAGCATCCAAGAATCTAGTTCAAGTGGCATTGATTGAGAGAACCCGCCCTCAGAATCTGTTCGATTTCAATAATGATGGGACTCTGGAGATACTCGGATTCTGTGAGGGAAATGATACCATTACCATTCTGCGGTATGAAGAAACAACCCTACAGGTTGTAGGATCCATCGACACATCTCTAAACGACATTCGAGAACTCGCTGCTGGCAATGTAGATGGTGATCCAGCATATGAAATAGTGGTGGCAAAGGACTTCAACATCGACATGGAAAGGACAATCGAAATCTATGAGGTGGAGGCAGATTTCTCCATGACACATGAGCACACCATAGCTCCGCCGGGAGGGAGCTCAGGAAACGGCCACCTTGCAGTTGGGGACACTGACGGGGACAATGTTGACGAGGTTCTTTTCACCCAAGCAGTCTCGGATCATGGGATGCATGGAATCATCGATTATGAAGAAGGGAGTTTTGTGGTCGAATTCAGTCTTGAGCATGGATCTGGATACGGCATGGTAGCCACCACTTCCGACCTTGACCAGAATGGAGTGCATGAGGCCTTCTTCGGGTTTGGCTATGCATCTGCGAAAAATGGTGATGTGGATATATACAACTACTCTGAAGGAACCTATCAACTCATTCAGACGCTCAATTTGGGAAGAGATCCTGAGTTCAGTCCACAAACGGGAGACTCAAACAATGATGGCATAATCGACTTGCCCATGGGGAGCAATGTAGCATTTTCCAAGTACCTTCGTATCCTACAGTTCAATGGAGTGGATTATGAATTTGTAGAGGATGGTCCTAATAATGGTGATACTTGGGTGCAACCCACGGTTGGAGATTTGGATGGAGATGGGTATGATGAATCAGTATATGGACATGAAATCTCAAATCCAAACCCGAATGCGCTTGATGTCTACCAAGTCACATCAGGCAATTTTGAACTCGAAACAACGATAGGACCTGAAACTGGATACGAGTACTTCTGGAGGCCCAGGATTGGAGACATCACAGGAGATGGTATTGATGACCTCGTATTCACTGGAGAAACATCAACCACGGTTGATACGTTTGCATATGCAATCAACTCGACTTCTCCAAATCAACCACCCACGTCCCCACATTTCATAGACATGCCGAATAGCACCACTGAAAACAGCCTGAATGTCGAATGGAATGAGTCCACAGATTCCGATGGAATCGTACGTGCATACGAGCTCCAGATGGATGATTCATCATCGTTTCCAACCCCCCAAGTTTTCGAGACCGAAAAGACAACACATAGAATATCTAAGTTAGAGAACGGAACATACTACTTCCGAGTACGATCAGTAGACGACGAAGGTATGGTTAGCATCTGGAGCGACAGGCATATCACGGTTGTTGGAATCCCTGCCGACGCGGTACCTCCAGCACTCACGATTACACATAAAGAAGACATCTACACCATACCTAATGCCACAATTGCGTGGAATGAGCCAAAGGTTAGCCCAGGATGGTCAGTCGATTATGAAGCCGAACTGGCTGAGAATTCCAACTTCACCCTGAATAGGGAAAAGCACTATAGTTCTGGAACTAACATAACGCTCAGATACCTTACCGAAGGAACATACTACTTCAAAGTTCGAGCTCGAGTTAATGGATCGATATACGGGCCGTGGTCCGAAACAGAATCCTTCTTTGTCTATCTGAGTGGTATCACTATTGTTGGACCTGAAGACTTCTTCATACTAGATACCACAACCAATACTTCGGTATCTTGGACAGTAATCAGCGAGTACATGTTCAACTACAACATATACGTTGACACTCTCCTCGCGGAGTCAAGCGACAACAAATTGAGCAATATCACATTCTTGTTACCTAAACTGGCCATAGGTCAGCATAACATCACACTGGAAATCACTGACTTGGCTGGTTGCAAGTTCGTTGATTCTGTTCAAGTGAGAGTTGTTCAGAATGTAGGTGGAGTAACAATCTCTCTCGCATTCTATGGCGGCATCATATTCGTCATCGCTGTAATTTGCATGTACATGTCAAAACTGAGAAGAAAGGGGAAGTGGGAAAATCTCTTTGTATCATCTGCTTTGGGTATTGCCTCGATATCCAGAAGCAGATTGCTGGGCTAGCCACCTTTCTTGGTTCTGTAATAGTGAAATATTACTATGACAACCGCAGCCACTCCTACCCCTGCTGCCCCCACAAAGTATGGGACAAGGGAAACGGATTTTGCTTTGGGACATGCTAATGACAGATGCCCTTCAAAGGAATCAATCATGACCGGTTCAGGAGCACTCCCGTTGGACAGCTCCTCGTATTCTGGAAAGGCAGGGAACACTACATTCTGAATGTAGTCCTGTGTTTTTGGGCGCGCAAAGGTAAATGCCTCTTCCGCACTGACATCTCCGTTCTCGTCAGTGTCGGCTGTTTCGTTCAGGAAAGCTGAGGTGAAGTAATGATTGAATACGTCACCGAGTATTGGCAAACCCTCGTCTATACCTCCAGCCCAAGCCAGTTCATCACGGCCTACAGAGCCCATACGCACCTCAGGATTCTCACTTGGTATATCTTCAATAAACTTGCCTGCGTGGCACGATGAAAACACCATGAGCTTTTCTTCCGCTGGAACTTGCCCCCATACATCACCCATTGCACTGCCATCCCCGATGACATTGTCCAGCCACGCTCCGTGAGCAAAGATGAACAGCAGGACCACATCATTCTCGTCTGATTTCTCATTGAGCCATTCAATAGCATTCAGTATGCTGGACTCCGTGATTTCATCACGAATAGTCGATATATGGTCCGCACTCCAGTTGAGCGATTCAAGGGTTTCAGTCCACTTAGTGCTATCAGCATTACCCGTTGGAAGGTCTGTCCACCCCTCGGGGTAGTCAAGCATCTCCATGATAACAGCCCATCCCTCGCGGGGATTCTCTTGAGCGAAAACAGGAAGAGGAGCCACTATTGAACATCCAAAAGCAAGCAATAGCATAAATGTCACAGCTGTGATTCCCAGTGAAGCCCTCGATAATTCATCGTACATTGCCGTCTTCCTCAATCTGCCTGTGATTGGTTCTATCTGCATGATACAATAAAGACCCTACGACCAAAGCGACCACGTGTAGTGCTGCTGAAATTCGAAATGGAGAAAACAGCCAGAAAAAACGCATTTTCATAGGTAGCAGAGTTTATCTGAAACCAGACATCTCAGAACATGGTGACAAAAATGGAGAAGAAACTGAGAGAACTCTTGGAAGAGGGAAAAGATTGGAAAATGATGAAAACGACCGAGCCTGGAATCTTCATCCGAAAGATACCTGCCAGCAAAAACAAACCCCCGTCCCTTGCCATAGAAATCAATCCACCAGATGAGAGTGGTAACCCCACGAAGAAAACAGGGGTCATGGTCCGAAATCTTCATGAACTCAAGACGTTCAGAGAAATCCTTTCTCGAGAAAAACTGGATGAGGTCATGGATACAATTCTCAAGATTTCACCTCATCAAGAGAAAGAGGAAGAAGAGGTTCTTGAGATATAGAACGTAGCAAAGAAACTCGACCTAGTCGTCGTTAGGACTATCAAATAGATTGAACAAGAAGACCCTTCCTGGGGGTATTTGGCCCTCAGGAAGGGAACACCTTCAGTAGCACTGAATCTACCCAGACCTTCTTTTTCTGGCATAGAGGAGTACTACAATAACAACCACCGCAATCGATGCAATACCCACTACGAGAATGATAACCATTGGATCCAGAAGACCTGCAGGAGTTGTTGTCGTAGTTGGAGGAGTAGTGGTAGTTGTAGTAGTGTCAGTTGTAGTTGTTGTGCTTGAATCAACTAGCACGTAGACGGTATCAGAAACCGTGTTCCCAGCAACATCTGACACAACGATAGTATAGTTGTAAATTCCTCTCTCTAAGCCGTCAACACTAATCTCGATTACCGCTGAAGATGAGCTAAGGGTGCCATTCTTAACAACCAAGCTATCCCGCATTATGACATAGGAATCGAGGTTGGCATCCTCGAAGTTCCAAGTAATGCTGTTGCCTGTCTCTCCCTCCATGTACATCACGTCACTGGGGCTATCGATTGTCGGATCTATCGTATCAATAACCTCAACAATTACCGTATCAGTAGCACGATATTCGTGTAAATCTATGGCCTCAACAGTATAATTGTACGTGCCCAATGACAATCCGTCGATGCTTACGTTCAGGGTTGTAGGACTGCTCGCCCATTCACCCTGCTCAACTACACTACCATTTCTGAACACAGTATAATTGCCGGAACTTCGATCTTCGATACTCCAGAGAATCGAGTTTCCAGTACTGCCCTCGCTATAGGCAATATCATCAGGACTGGTGATTGCCGGTGGATTCGCATCTTCTACAACTGTAACAAGAACAGAATCAGAAGATGCATGATTGACTGTGTTGTTCAGCCACAGGGTGTAGTTATGGACTCCAGGGGAGAGACCATCAATATTGATGGCCACGTCAGTTCCATCCCAGACACCTGACTGCACAACAGAGCCATTTCGATACACAATGAAGTGTGAAGGAATGGTGGAAGATGCAGTCCATGCTATTTCATGTCCTGTGCTTCCAAGTACGTAGCTTAAATCGTCCGGGCTATCAATTGCTGGTGCTACATCACCAATGACAACAGTAGTTGTGAGAGAGGTGCTGTGTGCGTTCTGGTCAATTGCTTGCAGCGTGTAGTTGTAGATACCCTCAGGCAATGAAGAACAGTCTACAGAGCTGATATTCACAGAAAGCGCCCAGCTATCTGTCCACATCAATGAACCATCAAGCCAAAGCTTGATTTCAGATGGATTATGGTCTATACATCGCCATGTCACATTGCTGCCTGGATCAGCCACATCGAAGGCAAGTGCTGAATAGCCTTGGACAATAGGAGCGGTATCCTCTGGGGTCACATCACCTGCGGTGAATGTCCCATCTGATTCATCAAATGATGTCATTCCGCGGTCGCGAGTTAGAATCTTCACCTTGTAGGAGTCAAGTGTCTCCCACATGGAGATGTCCCATGAATAGGTTGTTACATTGAGATCTGCTGCAATCAGCATGTAGCTTTGTCCGCCATCATTTGAGACATAGACTTCATGGGAGAAATCTGCATCAACGTTCTCAGATTGTGCATCCCATACAATAGTGTTAGCTCCACTCCAGCTTTCGCCGCCGTTTGGACTGACGACTTCTACTTCAGGTGCAAAGAAGTTGTTAATGTCAACATCGGTCCAGACTACATCGTAACTCTGACCTAAATCGTTGTATGCAGTACCCCGAATAGTTCTCGTTACATTTTCTCCAAAATTGTAGGTATCGTAGGATACCGAAGGGTCGTTAGAGTGAATTGTGATACCCTCAAGAGTATCAACAGTAAGATCATACGACCCAGTTGCGAGGTCATAATCGAATATGCCTACAGCCAGCGTTGCTTCTTCACCAGAAAACTCAGCGGTGAAGTGTCCGGTTTCAGGCTTGTCGCTTGTTGACAGATCACCGTCCAAGATATTGTTGGCATACGACCATGTCGAGTTATCTTGGACCACGCCATCAATGCTATACCACCAAGCCATAATGTCGCAATCAGTGTTTGAGAAATCACAAGTAACCTCAGCTGTTTCTCCACTCTTTATGCCAGAGATGTACTCCCAAGCAAATTGGCTATCATCGATAGCACCAGAGAATGGATCGTAGCTTACATCAGGTATGACTAGACTGCCTGTTCGCTCAAACAACTGACCTTGGAGAAACTCCAAATCCGTATTGGTGATTGTATACTCAGGCATATGAGCCAGTGTTTCTTCAGAGAAGGTCACATTCACAATGACATGATCTCCTGTCAGCGTATCTTCATCTGTGAATGTTCGAACAGTGGGGTCCGAATTGGAGTAGTACTCCGGATAAACTTGCGGTGAGGAAATTGACTCGTACCACATTGCTTTGATGGTGATATTGACAGGAAGTTCTTGCTGCGAGGGGAGCAAAGTTGGATGAATAAGGAGATAGTACGTCTCGTTTGCATGCGTTGATACATTGAGCAGATGGGAAGCTGATGTATCGGTAGAATCTGTCACATCAGCAAGCTTCATCCCGTCTGCGTCATAGATGTTCATTGAGAAGGAACTATCTGGGTCGTCCCAAAGCAACCGCACACCAAGATAGTTTGCATTTGCATGCGGATTGTGCAATGCAAAGCTTCTGAAGTCCCAATCATCGGGGCCCTCGTCCATGCAGCCGTATGATACCGAATCATAAGGTGATAGTTCGGACCCAAAGTGGTCAACCAAGATGTGCTCTTCTCCGGCTCCGCCACTCAAATTCCCAACAAGATTATAGCTCCATGGGACTCGAATCGTATCTACCCCATCACTGACCTCAACAAAGCCTTGATGGATTCCAGCAGAGTCTGTGGGGGCAGTAAGAGACCAGTTGATAGTTCCAGCGGAACCTCCTGAGATCCAAGTAATCTCTGGGGCTGGAACTTCTTCCCAGAACATGACCGTACAGGTGAAGCTGTTGCCGAGATACTCTGGATCCACATCAAAGACGGGGTCATGGATAACTAGGGTCAAATCGCCGTCTAGGTCTGTTTGTAAATCGGAAAGAGATGTAGCGTATTGCATCATATTCTGATTGCCGGAATCGGAAGCCGCAGTCAGCCGTGTTAGCTCGTTTCCTTGCAGAGAGCTCGAGTTCCATAGGTTTGGTTGTCCATCCGCAGGATTATCATCGGTCCAGTCGTAGAGAAACATCCAGGGATAGCCAGTAGAAGACACAGTGCTATCTTCAAAGGAAACTGCTACTGTAACATAGCTGTAGGTAGAGACTGCGTTATCATAAGCTATACTTCCAAGTTGATCGCGCAGGTCAAACCAGCCGTAGACAGTCTTTCCTGACACATCATCGGTATCGATAAAGGTGGTACTGTCAAAAGTATGTTTCTCAGCCAGTTGATAACGATACGGGCTTGCCGACCAACCGGTCATATCCGTTAATTCAGTACCAAGTGAATCTGTCAGAATGGAATGCGTAATATTCGTTGTCTGCCCAGCAATGACATTCCCAAAATAGAGCGAAGCATCAGCGAAATCGCGTGGAAGGGGATTACTTGGGATATTAGTATCTAGTCTCGAGTCAACAGCAGTGACTTCGTCTTCCCAACTACCTTCCAGAATATCCATGAGATTATTGTGGGAATCAAGAGTCTCGGAGATGAATGTTGAATTCTCAGTAATGAATTTGCAAGCAGCTTCTGCATCTATAAGACCAAAGCCTTGAACTGCTGGGTCATATCCCATATCTGCAGCAGTGCTCTGCATAACAGTCTTGAGCCTGTCCGGGGTCCAGTCTATCGATTCATTCTCAAGAGCCTCGATTGCCAGAGCAACAGCACCAGCAGCAACAGGAGCAGATTGACTCGTACCACTAAACAGCGTGTAGTTAGATACGGCGCTGCCCCAATGTGGCCCATTCTCCCAGTAGGACTGGAAGTATTGCCCGTAGTATGGGTTCGCAGAATAGCCTGCAGAACCAGGTGCCAACACATCCGGCTTGCTGTACCCAGAAAATGCTGGGCCTTTGCTGCTGAAACTTGCGATTCCCATTGCGTCCTGTTCGGGGCCATAATAGTACTCAAGGTATTGACTGCTTGTTGAAGCTCCTACTGTTAGGACTGTCGAAGCACAACCTGGAGGACCAGTAGTCATGTAGCCTGCACCCTCGTTACCGGCTGAAAACACATGAAGCATTCCAGGATACGAGGCATTCAGATATCCGGGAGTAGAAAGGATAATCCAAGCAAGACTGTATTCACCAAATTCGTCGCTTGGTTCTACCGCCCAGCCCCATGAGTTGGTAGTTAGATTTACTCTGTGATTGCCCGTGTAGTTGAATTCTCCCGAAACACTATCGTAGTCGAAACCGCAAGCCCACAAGTAAGCACCAATATCTGAACCAGAGCTTAGGAAAGATATCGATAGAATTTTTGACGCATTAGCAATACCCGACATTTGGAAGTAGCTCTCGTTGTTTGCGTCATAGTATGTGTTCTGCCCACGAGCTGCAATATGAGCCGCTGTTGCAGTTCCATGTGTTCCCTGATCAAAGTAGATGGCAATGGCATTTCCGTCGGATCTGAACCCTTGGAAGATTTCTTCGTCAGTGAAGAAGCCGGGATCCATTGTCCAGCAGAGGGCGCCATAGCTTACGTCATCTACGCCATTATCTGTATAGTCATTCGCAATGATGGGATTAGCTGCATCATAGATTTCGCTTTGATAGTCATCAGTGAAATTCCAATCAAAAAGTGCCTTGACTTCGTTTCGGTCGGCTGTCGTATTGAGGTCTATATCTTCGTAGTACAGTGCACCATTCCACATGGCGGTCCAGCCTTCTGCGCCCTCCCAATCCATAATGACATGGAATTGATTGTCAATAGTAGAATTGTACACAAGTACGGGTGCCCACATTTTTGCGTACGGATCTTGCCGTTGCTGGTACACCCAGCCGAAGTGAAATTCGTCGTGAGCTATAGAGGGATCAGGAATTTCCCAGTCTTTCCAAATCTCGTTGTAAACAAACTCCGATACATTGTTGATTCCCCAATAATCCTCATAGAGTCCAATGAACCCTACATCGCTCCCAACAGGATACCCATTTCCGTAGGGAGGAAGCAGACCCATCAGATGACGATTATTCCCGTGATTATTGACAAGCGGGTCCCATCCCGTAACATTGAGATAGTGTTTGCCACCCACCTCGTAGGTCAGGACATTGCCTTCGGAAAGCCAACTAGCAGTGTCAGCAATGTTAGACGTGTTGCCAAGAGAATCCGTTAGGACGAGACTGTATCCTGTTGGGTCGTAGGTGTCCGGATGGAACGCATCCTGCAAATCGGGTTGACCGAAGTCACAGCCGGTATCGAGGTGCCCTACAACAACACCACTGCCATTGAATTGGGAGGCTGTGGGGCCGCTTGCTCCAACAATAGGCTTGAATTCTTCCATATCAGGAGTTACCTGCTGGTCGGTTTCCGAGGGTGTGGAATCCTTGGATAAATCATCCCTCTGCGGAGTAAGATACTCATCGGTATCAATCATTGTAACACCTGAGACATCGCGAAGATCCGTGACGGCTTCCTGAGACGGTGCTATTGCTTTGGTTATTCTCAATGCCTTAAGATTCACAGACCACTGAACATCGAGGAGGGAGCGAATCTCATCATAATCACTCCATGGGGCGCTGAACACAATGATACTTGGGTTACTGTCTTGTGTGACTATGCTCGAATCCAGTTCACCAGTGTCAATCCACTCTTGAAGCAGTGGGTCAACGTCAGGAGTGAAAGAGCTGTCAGACCATTGAGTGTGAGCATCTTCAACGAAGGTGTCTAACTGATCAAGCGGTTCTTTTGGTGATGTAGAGGGAGGTGGTGTGGTCTGGGTGACGCTGTTGCCTTGGGCGGTAGTGTTACCATATGGCATAAGGTAGTAGTATTCATTCCGAGTCAGTTCTATAGAGGTGCCTTCCGTGTAGTTGCTCACATAGAATGGCCCACTGGTTATCAGCTCATCATACTGAGGGAAGAAACTCTGGTAATCTACCCCAAGCCACTGATGTTTTGGCAGAATAGGGATATCCGCTATGGAAGGCAAGTGCCAGTAGGATTCAGTCGTGAATTCTATCACAAATGTGTAATCATCGGGCGCAAAGGCGGCATAGACTGAATCCTTGTATGAAGCTGCATCCGGATGATCTGAATCTCTGAGATAGTTGTATGTGAAGGCAACATCTTGGGCAGTCAAAGGTGCCCCGTCTGACCAGCTGGCGTTTGTCACAATATCGAATGTCATTCTGGCGTGGCCATCTGGAACATCGGCATTGTCAGCGTGTGTTTCAATGATATAATCCTCTGAAAGAAACGGCATGAGATTCCCCTCGCTGTCAGTCCGAATGAGAGGATCATATAACTCATCCAGAACATTCAGTGTATGCGTGGAAGATGTTAGAAGAATATTGAAACTATCAACATCCAGAGCGTTGCTCCGGGTGAATACCCCGCCATATGGTCCGCCTTGGCTATCTTTGAGGTGAACCTTCTGGTTAGTCCACCATGAAGGGATACCATCAACAGCATCGTTGACAAAACCTTCGAAACGGTCAGTTCTGTAAGCCGAAAACTCGTAGTTGTTGTAACAGACAAGTATAGGCGATTGATAGACAAGAACCTTCTGCATCTCGCTAGCAGCCTCATACACATCATCATAGTCAGTTGCATGAAGCAGTTGGTCTCTCCAAGAATCATAGGTGGCATTCTCGAAATTCGGGAAATTGTGATAGGGTTCATCAGCGTACTCGGACCAGTACTCATAGGCAAGCCAATCAACATCGAAATTGGCATAATTACTTCCAAGAAATGCCATATCATAGTCTTCGTGGAAGTACAATCTATTCAGATATTCAAAGAAGTCCGTTGGTTGAGCGGTTGCATTGACATGCAAAGACTGAAGCGTGTCAGCAACAAGTGAACTAGTGTTGATAGCAGCGGATGATGAATCGGCGGCCTCGATGACAACGCTGAAATTCGAGCCATCTGGTGCCTCTCTGTATCCATCGCCGTCAACATCTACGAATCCTTCATCTTCAAGTAGCTGATTGCCGGTTGACACGTGAGCCTCATAGTAATTGTATGGTAGCTGGCCTTCAATCGAGAAGGGATTGATTTGAGGCACAGGGCTGTCCTGTGGAGTAGCTAACCCATCCCATATTGATGTTGCAATTCCTTCCTTATCAAGGGCAAATGCTACGGCTCTTCGAAACGAGGTAATATTGAATGGATACTTAGCACAGTTGATTGTGATGTATCCATACCCGTTTCTCGGTTTTTCTCCTATCTCTATATTCTCGGATTCTTGTAGCTCCTGCAGATAAGCGTCATCGATAGTTTCACCAATGAGATCGATGTCCCCATCCTGCAGTGCAAGGACAGCTTGATCTTCTTGAGAAATCACTTCATAGACTATCGAATCAACAAAGGGTCCTTTCCCATCGGAAAGGCCAATTGCTCTTGCTTTGGAAGTGCTGAATACTCCAAATACGAGAAATAGTGTTAGTATTGCATAGACGAACGTGCGTTTTCTATTAGGCATCTCTCCACCCACTAGCGGCAAATCTAAGGCTCTGCCAGTATACTACTTAATAAATCTTCAGAGGAAATTTGAGAATTTTGAGTGTTCGCGAGATAGCTTCGGCAACGACATGCTTCTGCTCGCAAGTCCTTTTCGACAGAATTGGTGAGTATCGTATCCATTTGACATAACCCGCATAAGACGGCAAAGCCATCGTTATGGTCGTAACACTTCTTACACCAACAGCCATCATGCGTCGGGAAATAGAGAAGAAATCCACCATATCGGTGAATACTTGAACAAACACTCGGGTCGATACTCGCCATAACCTGCTTTGCAGTCATTGCAGCCTTAAATCGCCCACAAATTGCAAGCTATGAATAGGGATGGGACTGCTGCATGGGATTTTGCAGGTCGTATGTTGTGAATTCGTGCAACTCAAGAGGAGAGAATCTCTCAGGGAGCTCTTCATAGTATATGTGATTTATGTGAGGAGACGGTTCACCATTTCTTTCTCTCATGTACAAAATAGGGCAGAAGTGTGTGAGTTTTTTCTGAAGCTTCCTGTGCCAGGCACGGATAAATCGGGCTGCTTTCAAGTGGGTTTTCAGAAGCTCTGCAGCAACAGGGCATTTGCTATGTTTCATCTCGAATAGGTATACGATATCTTCAGCAATTGAAACCGCGTCAATCTCGAATTCATGATGCCACCCATATTCGTCTTCCCTGAGCAGAGAGAAACTCTGCAGAAGCTTCCCTTCCAACCACCTCCTCTCAAGCTTATGGAACAGCGGAAGCTCGTGGTAACTCTCCGTATTGGCGGGACATTCACTGACCAATAGGTATTTGGTTCCATCTCTTCGAAAACGAATATGCACTTTGCCAGGAGGGTTTTCGTGAAAAGCGTCCGGGTTACTAGGCCGACAAAGAGATTCTCTTACCTTCTCAATTCTGCCATTGATGCCCATAAATTCAGAAAACATACAATCGTTGAGAATTGCATCAATCGTATCCAGAATCTCATTGGGATGCATCGACTTCTTTCTTGAGTAGTAGTGCCCGATTTTTTGCTTCTTGATCTCAGAAGCAAGCATCTTTCCAGGAATCCGCAGAACGTGATTGTCCATTTGGAAAATATAGACATCTCCTGCTGATTCCAAGCGTCCCGCACCTTTCGAAAGGAGAACTCCAAGAATATCGTTAATCAGAGCTACCAGCTTGTACATGCGCCTTCTACCAGCGTATAATATCTACTCATATTCTATAAGTGTTGTTCGGATGGTCCTGAAGCTTGCTGTAGAAGAAACAGTATCATCAGGATGGAGGCGATAGCAGTACGTGGATCGACGAGTAACTGGTAGGTTTCTGCCACCGTGAAGAGCCCACTGTTGTTCGAAAGTTCTTTCGGGGGTTTCGGTAATTAGATTCCTCATCATCTTCCTTTGGTGTAGAGTGCATACGATAGTAGAATCACTACTGCAGCCGCCCCGATTCCTACACCAAGTGTCACCATCTCTCGAGGAATAGAAGGCCCACCCTCTGAATCGGCGACCACTGACACAAACACTATGTCATTTGCGGTGTTCCCGAACCCGTCTTCTACTATCAATTTGTACTTGTGAAGCCCTGGAGGCAGACCATCAACCTCTATGACAATCTCTGAGCCATTCCAAACACCTGAATCAACTATGGTGTCGTTTTTCAGTACTCTGTAAGACGATGGGAAAGTGGCAACAGGATTCCATGTGATTGAATGTCCTGTCGTTCCCTCCGTGTAGCTGAGATCATCGGGGGTGTCAATCGTAGGTCTCACTATTTCGAAGGGATACCGGTCTTGACTTCCTGCACCGCCAGAAATAACATAAGAACCATCCCCACCATAATCGTCCCAATAGTTGCCTGAAGATGCGCCATCATCCCATGTATTGTTGGCTCCGTCATCACGGGCATTTGCTCCACCATTATCGTAGAACACGTTGAGGAAGAAAGTGTTGTTGCTAGATGTTGAGGATGATAGGTCGATTCCTTCGTCGGAATTGAAGGCGATTATGTTGCTAGTGAAGGTGTTATAGCTGGATTCTCCATAGATGAAGAAGCCATTTGCCGAGTTGCTGATGGCTGAATTCTCTGTAAGGGTGTTGTGATTTGAGGAGTGGGACATACTGAACCCAGAATAACCATTGCTTGCGCAAGTATTGTTGCTTATTGTGTTGTTAGTACAATCTCGTAGACTGAACCCGAACAGAGTATTTCCGGTACTGGTGTTGTTTACGACAGTGGTATTGAAGCATTCAGTTAAGCGGAACCCACTCCCTGGATTATCAGCGGCGATATTGCCAATCAGCTTGCTGTTGTCTGATCCAGATAGTGAGTATCCCCCACCACTGGAAGTGACGGTGTTCTCGATAAGCGTGTTGCTGTGGGACGATTGAATTATGTCAAAGCCTTTGGCGTTGTCGACAACAGTATTGTTGATGAAGACATTATTGGATGAACCGGCAATAAGGAAACCCTCTCCCCCTCGGCTTGCATCAGAAATGCAATTGCTGACTTTTCCATTCGTCACGTACCAAAACTCGACTGCAGCAGTGCCAGTAGTTGAGGGTGCAGAAAAGTAGCAATCCTGTATTTCAAA
>WJIL01000021.1 GCA_014730275.1 Candidatus Lokiarchaeota archaeon
CCACCACCAAGCAAGAGCACTTTGCTTTCAACCTCAGCAGTTACACCTCTTGCAAGTGCTAGGCCGATATCCTTGGTATGAACGAATTCAATCCGCTGTTCAAGCGGTATCTCGAACATAATCGGATCGATATTCATACTAAGGCGAAGGGGCGTAACGACACCGAATCGCATGATTACCCACCGAAGGCCACTAGCCTTCACCATTTTTTCGGATTCAATTTTGTGTGATGTGTATGCATCAGTTGCAACTTGGGGATCATTAGCCTTTCTTGGAGCGCCTTCACCGGTACAATGACCGTACGTGGCAATTGAGCTTGCGTACACAAATTTCGGTTCGAGTTCAGATTCTAGCGCAGCATCAATGAGATGTTTGGTTCCACCAACATTGACTTCCCTTGCAAGCTGCAAATTTCTGTCTGTTTGAGGGGGAATGATTGCCGCAAGATGGATGATAGCCTCTATACCGTTCAAAGCCTCTGATACATCCGAGTAGCTTCGAATGTCACCCCAGAAGATATCGAAATCCAATTCTTCACCCAATTTCTCGTTTATCTTGTGGTTCTTCTTGTTTGGAAGGTCAAAGCAACGGACATCATGGCCATGATTGCAAAGAGCTTCCAAGGTGCTTTCGCCCACGTTACCAAAGGCCCCTGTCAACAGTACTTTCATAGCGCTCAAAAATTGGTCAAGATACTAGATTAACCTTTGTAGTAGCGACCAATCGCACAGAGAATGGAACCAGAAACAGCCTTTGCGCAATGCTAATATCAAAAGATTCTGCAAATAAGAGAAAAACATGCTTGGTGTTATACAATGACAACAAATTGCCATGAAATGCATAAAGGACAAGTTTACGTTTGTAAAGAGTGTGGGCTTGAACTCGAAGTAGTTGCGGAGTGCGAATCTTGTGGTACTGATCCCGACACATGCGAATGTGATGAACCCTGTACATTCCGCTGTTGCGGAGAAGAACTCACCCTAAAAGAATAGGCTCTTTCATTCCTATTCTTTCCTTTCTTTTTCCTCGTACTTCTGCTACCACAATATTGCTCAATTCTGCTTTTGTTTCGTTACCAAAATTTAATAAGAAATCTTAACGATATTAAAGTATGATTGATAAGGAACCATACGGACATGGAGCACTCAAATGGGTATCAACTACGTGGCTTGAAGACCACATGGATGAAGTGAAGATTGTTGACGTACAGCCAGATGTGCATGATTATTTCAAAGCGCACATTCCTGGAGCTGTATACCTAGCGGGCAAAACTTTCAGGGCTCCCTTGAACGGATTGCCTGCACAATACGTAACCCCACAACATATTGAAGGGTTACTCGGACGAATCGGACTTACCAAAGACACACCAGTTGTCGTCTATACTGGCGTGGGCAAACACAAAGGATGGGGCGATGGACTGGATCAACCCATGATGGCCTATACACTCCTAAGGCACGGAGCCAAGGAGGTTTATCTCCTCGATGGTGGCATCGACAAGTGGATCGAGGAAGGCCGCGAAATCAGCCAGGAGTTCCCAGACATTACTCCTGAAGTCTTTGATGCAGAAGTGGACGAAGATGTGTTCATGACACTTGAAGAGGTCGAAGAGAAAAAAGACATGGATGATGTTATTCTCCTCGATGCCCGACCGCCCAAATTCTATACGGGTGAGGAATCTCCTTGGATCAGAGATGGACATATCCCAGGAGCAGTCAACCTCCCATGGGCAATTCTAATGACAGACGATAACAAAATGGAACTCAAAGCGATAGAAGAAATCGAGAGTCTTGCAGAAGAGGTTGGTGCAACCAAAGACAAGCTCATCATCTGCAGTTGTGGAACAGGCAGGGAAGCAACAGCAGAATACACAATCTTCAAACACCTGCTAGGATATCCCAAGGTAAAGCTTTTCGAGGGTAGCTTCACGGAGTGGAGCACTGACCCTGACAGAGAAGTCGTAACCGGTAAGGACCCATACTAATCAAAACACACCCATTTGGCAATACAGAGGTGCGCCCAACAGTTCAAGGGCGCACATTCTATTTCTTTTTTTGTTACTTCTGAGTAACACTTGATTTCATAGACTAAGATAGTGATACGAAAAACCAATAGTGTCCCTGAATGGGAACTCATATACAATTGCGGGACTGAGTATGAGCTCTGAAATCAACCAGGGTATCGGTACATTGTCTGAGACAACCCTCCACGCAAAGCTGAAGGAGTTATACGCTGGAATTGATGGTGAGATGGAAGTCCCAGTAGATGGATTCATAGCAGATGTTGTGAAAGATGAATGCATAATCGAGATACAAACAGGAAATTTCTCCAAGATTCGGGACAAGCTCCGGAGTTTGATAAGAAGTCACAAAGTAATGCTTGTGTATCCTGTCGCAGCGGAGAAGTGGATCATAAAAGAAGACTCTGGAGAGAGACTACAGAAACGGAAATCACCCAAACACGGAGGGGTTGAGGAGCTGTTCTACGAGCTTGTCAGCATGCCTCGCCTGATCAACAGCAGTAATTTCTCCATCGAGGTTGCCCTGACAGAAGAGGAAGATATACGCGTAAGAAGCGAAGATGCAAGCTGGAGAAGAAGAGGATGGAAGACGGTTGATCGTAAACTTCTGAAGGTTATTGACAAAGCACTCTTCAGGCAATCTACTGATTTTCTTGCATTCCTGCCGCCATCACTTGATACACCATTCACTAACAAGGAACTTGCAGCAGCTACTGGGTATGCTAAAAGGTTAGCCCAGAAAATTACCTATTGTTTGAGAAAAATGGGTGTTCTTCGAGTGCCCAGAAAGAGAGGCAGAGCATATCTTCATGAGATTCCCGCCGCCTATTCAAGCAACAGATAGAGAAGCATCATGCAGACCATATAGACACCCTTTTTAGGGTAGAGAATATTAACTATAGTGAAAAGACAATGAGTGACGAGCTGAAGCCTTCCGAAACCATTGATTGTGTGGGGCTTTATTGCCCTCAGCCACTGTTTCAAACTCGAAAAGCCATTGATAATCTCAAATCCGGCGAAATACTCGAAGTTCTGGCTGATGATCCTGGTGCCGAAAGCGACCTGAAAAGTTTCGCCAGACGAACAGGACACAGAATCGTTCTAACGGAAAGATTAAGCGAGGGAATATTACGTTTTCTAATAGAAAAAGAATAAAAATTCGTGGAGTGTGTCCGAAAAAATGAAACATGCTTATCTTGATTATCAATCGGCAAAACCGGTTGACCCCAGAGTAGTTGATGCGATGCTTCCTTATTTCACTGAGAAATTTGGTAATCCATCAGCCCTCCACGAAGTTGGTGATCAGGCAACAGAAGCCCTAGAAAGCAGTAGAAGACAGATTCTAGAGTTCATCAACGGAGAAGATGGGGATATTGTTTTCACTTCAGGAGCAACAGAATCCATCAATCTAGGAATCATTGGGTATGTTCGCCGAAACCGCAGAAAAGGCAGACACATTGTAATATCGGAAATCGAACACATTTCGATCAGAAATATCGCCAAGTACCTGGAAAGCAAAGGATTCAGTGTCTCCAGAGTGCCTGTTGATCAATATGGCATGGTTCAACTGGAGAAACTTGAACGCAGATTGACAGATGAAACCATTCTCGTTTCAGTCGGTTACGCCAACAACGAGATAGGTACCATCCAACCGATAAAAGAAATCGGTGAAATGACGAAGGAGCGAGATATCGGCTTGCATACAGATGCGGTTGCTGCAGAAGGTCTTGTTGACCTCGATGTTGAGCGAGATAACATAGATCTCATGACATTATCATCAAACGATATCTATGGACCAAGAGGCGCAGGCGTGCTCTACTACGGACCACGATCAAGGCCTAATCCCGTGATGTTAGGAGGAGGACAAGAGGGTGGACTTCGTTCAGGTACTGAGAATATGCCAGCAATCGTTGGAATGAGTGAAGCTACAAGAATCATGGAGACGGAAATGGATTCCGAGGTAAAGAAACTACAAAGCTATCGTGATAAGCTCATTGACGGAGTGCTTGACAACATTCCCGATTCACATCTAAATGGCCATCCCACCAAACGGTTAGCAAACAACGCACATTTCAGATTTGATGGGGTGGAGGGGGAAGCAATACTGCTTTCATTCAAAGACAAAGGAATCTCAGTATCAACCGGATCAGCATGTACTTCCAAAACACTTCAGCCCTCTCACACACTGATTGCCACAGGGCTTCTGCATGAAGAAGCACATGGTTCATTACAGTTTACAGTAGGAAGATTCACTGAAGATGATGATGTGAAACGGGCTCTTGAAGCTACGCCCGAGATAATCAGAAGGCTAAGAGAAATGTCGCCAATATATGAGAACAAAGAAGGTGCATACTAGATGAAATCCACGCAGTATTCGGAAAAGGTGCTTGACCACTTTCAGAACCCTAGAAATGTCGGAACGCTAGAAGGAGAAAACGTCGCAGTAGGAAGAGTAGGCAATCCTACCTGCGGAGACTTAATGGAAATGTTCGTTAGAATAAAACATAACCTCATTGAAGATATCAAATTTCGTACCTTCGGTTGTGGGTCTGCTATAGCCACCAGCAGCATGATCACAGAGATGGTGAAAGGGAAGACTATCGAAGAAGCTAAAAGAATCACCAGACAGGATGTTGCAGACGAACTTGATGGTCTACCAGCTATCAAAATGCATTGTTCCAATTTGGCATCCAGAGCCCTCCACGAGGCCATACGCCAGTATGAGAAAGGAGAAGGCGAAGAAGTAGAATCAAAGGTAGAACCCTGTCAGAAGGAGCAGATAGCCGGGTTGGAGGAATTCATTGGAAAGGGACTTTATCGAGAGGTAGAGAATGTGGAGAACTTGAAAGACAAGAGAATCCTCCTTGTTCATAGAGATGATTCATCCATAGAAATGGCAATCAAGCTTACCGGATACTCTGATCGTGTTGTGCTCATGACATGTGCAGATACCTTTCAGACAACGGAGGACTTGGAGGAAGCTCTGGAAGAGTCATCAGTCAAACTACTGAGAGAATCTCAGCTCTTGGGTGTATCTGGTGAATTTGAAGTTGAAAAAGCCAAGATTCGTGATTTGGACGATGACGATGAATATGAGCTCTTCACTGATGCAGTTATTATTGGCAAATAGACAAGTCTAGTTCGAAATCATCACCAGAATGGCAGTTGTCTGGCTGTCACGAAAAGCAAGATGATTCCAAGGATAACAAAAATCCCAATCACATATCTTGCTGGGCCAAGAGCCTCCACCTTTTCTTGCATTCTTTGCATGCCGCGCCATCGAGGTGATGATTCATACAGGGATTTTTGATAGTTCTCGTACTTGCCTTCTTTCCTGCATTTCATTTTTGGGTTCTCATAGCGAAAAGCTTGGTTCGTTTTATATGACAGGAGAGGTTGAACAAAATCACGACTTCTAATCGCTCAAGAAATACAGATAATTCCAAACCGGATTTTGTTATACACCATACTTCTCCGCAATTGCAGGATCATAAGCGGCTCTTCTCCCAAGGCACTTCTCCCGCCCACAAATTTGACATGTATAGAATGGTTCTTCACTCCTGAAGTAGAAACCCGATATTGATTTTCGTGGGTACATTACCAGATTCTCTTCCAACTCCACGCCAATTTTCTCACGAACATCTCCCAGTAATCGGAATAGCTCCCGTTGTCTTTCCAGCTTGAAATCGTCGACGGAGCCAGGGCTGTACCATGATAGATGAGCCCCCCCTGAAAGCATTTCTAGATGATGCTTCAGCTGGTCAGAAGCTTGCAGCAAAACGTAATCCCCAAGGTATTCATAGCAATACTGTTTGAGAGCATCCTCTGTTCGTCTTGCCTGCTTCTCAACAGCGTCACCAATCGTCATCACAAAAGGAAATATGGTATCAGACTTGGTGAGTTCGGATGCAAGAACATTGCTCTGGAAATGTATACCCGATATTACGATAAACCCATCTCCAATCTCTTCAATCCGACAGCGTTCCCAGACAGCCCTCGGTTCTGCAAGTTCCTGAACTTGTTCGAGTATGGATGGAAAATCCGCTTCTTCTGCTTGGCCTTCACTCAATCTCAGCTTGTTCCTAGAAATCTCCGGGTTAATATTAGCATTCATTTTAAAGATTGCCATGAATTTTTTCCCAAGAAATAAATATCTGAACATAAAAAAACACTTACTAAATTAGGAGTCATTCGAATATATGAAATTACGGCAGAAGATGCTTGCATCAGCTGTCGTGATTCTCTGTCTAACTATCAATCCCTTCTTAGTAAGCTTGAAGGCGGGTGCGATAATGACAGAAACCACCAAAGCACGCCCTACTTCTGTTAGGAATTGGGGGAAAAAAGGTGTTGAAAAAAGAGTCACGATACTATATGATGCAAATGACCATACAGCAGAAAGGACCGCACAAGAGCTGATTCAAAAGCTATCACGGTCCGACTTAGAGATTAACGAACAACCTATACGAACACCAAGGGACCTAGAACAACATCTGGCTGGTTCGTGGATGAATATCTATGTCATGCACGGAACCAAAGAGGGTATCACTCTTGATCATGATGAATTGTCATGGGATGAGTTAGCTATCCTTCTGGAAAACTCAGAGGTGTCTCATCACCTTTTTGATACTTGTTACTCAAATATCTTAGAGCAAAAAGTGGAGGACAAGGAAGTCTTTGGACTCACAGGCCAGGTGGACGCAAAGGTTGCACTACTTGGCATTCTATGCAAAGTATACGAGACCTTGGACGGGTCTTCAGATTCAGAACAACAGACTCTCGCAGATTCCATGTTGGATGTAACTGCGAAGTACTTACTGCTTAACTTAGATGTAATATTGCAGCGCTCTTTTTATCCTCAAGAACCGATGGACGGTTTTCAAGTCGATTTGAAGGGGAACGAGACCAATTCAAGAGGTCCATGGGGGTGGATCATCTTTGCTTTCAAAACCCTCCTCATGGCCAGCAAACTGTACAGCGGTGACTGGTATGATGCTGATCCCAACAAGCTCGAGTTTGATAAAGACGCAATCAACACTGGTACCACTGACAAGGGTGATATGTCACTCAATGACCTCAGCAAGGGAAACGACAAAACAGGCGAGTTCCCATTTGACCTCCCATTCACAGTAGATGTGGATCCCAGAGTGGGCTCTGGCCCGTGGTATATGCCAGACTACGTGGATCTCACGATATCTGTGAAACCCAAGGATGGCAAGCTGGACTTGGCCGAAGTTTTAGGGCTAAAGAAAATGGTCCAGGCTGCAGGATATGACGTATCAATCACATTAGACCCGAGCTTGGAAGCCACTATACGGATTGGGAACTTCATCGATCAGATGGAGAATCTGAATCCTGCCATTGATGGCAACCCGTTTCAGTTCATGGGTGGAAAATTCTCAATAGACTTCGGGCTTAAGCTAGGTATACCAGTAGCCGTGGTCCTCGATTATATCATCCCAAGCGTGGGCTCAACAATTGCTAAGGTTCTCGACATACTCAACATAAAGGTGAACTTCGTAAACTATCTCAACCTCGTCCTCGGCATGAACTACAACACAACCACTGAAGCATCGAACATGAATGTTCTACTGGGTGCCGGAATCGGGATGGACATATCAATCAGTTTGCCTTCACCAAAGGAGTACATAAAACAAGCAACCGGCGTCAGTTTGCCACTTGATTTCATTGAGCTGGGTGCGGATCTAAGTGTGATCACAGGCCTAGCTGCTGAAGGAAACTTCGGAACCGACGGAATCTTCTTCAAAGTTGGACTGCTATACAAGATTTTCTTCAAGTTTTATGCTTCCCTCCTGTGGATATTCAAGTTCAGCATCAGTAAGAGGTGGGAGGACAAAATCCTCTACAAACTTCCCATAACTTTTGGCGGAAGCAACCCACCTCCGGAAAAAAATACGAACCTAGACCTAGACGACGATGGGCTCTGGGATAACATGGAAGATAGACTAGGCTTAGACAAAACAGTCCCAGACACCGATGAAGACGGCATCAGTGATGGCAACGAGGTCATCCATACATTCACTGACCCACTGAAAAAGGACTCAGACGGCGATGGGCTAGGTGATGGATACGAGATGGCCCGTTTCTACTGGGCTGGCCTCGACCCACTTGCAGACTACGATAACGACAACAAGTCCTGTCTGCTCGACCCAGACTCTGATAATGATGGGCTAGATGATAGATGGGAGTTGCTGGGGAACGGCAGTACCTACTGGGACGAAGTTATCAAGACCGATCCCTCGCTCAAAGATACGGACGCCGATGGTTTTAGCGACTATGAGGAATGGCAATTCGCTGGTCCTAATAGAGAACAACCGCACCCCCATCCACTAAAATGGGACTCTGACAACGATACGCTCAACGACAAGTTCGAATATGATTGGTATCGCGATCATTTCGAGTTCAATAATACAGCCTCGATTCTCTACATCTTGACCACTGACATAGATGAAGACCTCTTGATAGACGGCGAAGAATACAACTATGGAACCGACCCAACAGACATCGACACAGACGGAGACTATGACCAAAACAATGACAACATCATCAGTTCCTCGGAGAAAGAGGAAGCAATCAACAACGGTACGTACGGAAACTTCACTGACTGGGGCGAAATCCAAGGGAATTACTGGAGTCAGTGGCCGTGGAATATCAGCAGCTGTAAACCACCGAACCCAACACCAACAAATCCGCTGAAAGCAGATACTGATGGCGATGGTTTGTCGGACGTTATCGAGTATACTGAAGGAAGCAAACCATTCAAACTCGACCATGATTCAGATGGGCTCTACAACGTTCCTGATGCTATCGATTTCCACGCAAACTGCTCTGACCCGGATACTGACGACGACTATCTCCTGGACGGTGACGAGGTCAACTACTTCAACCTGACACGAGGTATATCTAACGAGACCATCCAAAACGAGCAGTACCTCAATAATTCAGACATCGATGATGACCTCATTCTGGATGGCCTTGAGCTCAGGGTTGGAACCGACCCGCTTGATAATGATACAGATGGCGATGGTCTTGAAGACGGTATGGAGCTTCTTCACGGTACGAATCCGCTGGTAATGGACTCGGACGAAGACAATCTGCTAGACGGAGAAGAGGTCCATGAGCATCAGACGAATCCGCTCAAGAAAGATACTGACAACGATGGGCTCAGTGACGAATTCGAGGTGCAGGAACAGAGTCTATACATTGTTGGTGACGTGGACAACAAGTTCTACTACTTCACGGATCCAAATGATCCAGATAGTGACGATGACGGTCTTACGGACGGCGAGGAATACTTTGGTTGGAACTGGGCCATCAACCGGACAGTGGCAACCAACTCCACCGTCATCAGCGAGCCAACCCAAGAAGAGGGCGACGATATCATTCTGAAACCGTTCTACGGAGCTCCAGACCCATATCGTGCTCGATTCCAAACTCATCCTGCCAACAACGATACCGACTATGACGGTCTGGTTGACGGGCTTGAGAAGAAGATGGTGCTATCGCCACTCACAGCTGATACCGACGCTGATCAGTGGCCGGACTTCGAAGAAATCGAGCATATGACCAACGGGTTCTCCAAGGATTGGAGAGATGTGCCCGACATATGGCACTATCTCGACTATGACAAAGACAAGCTCAGTGACCTCAATGAATTCACCAATGGTACAAGCGTTCTAACGAACGACACAGATGGCGACGGATTAAGCGATTATACCGAGATATGCGTACCAATATCAACCGGGACAGCATCCTTCGGCACTGAAACGCTCTACGAGAATGTCACTGTCAGCACGAACACAACAGACCCAGCAAACAACCTGTACACCGATGCTCTTGTGGCTGATACGGACGGCGATGGTTTGACAGACCACTATGAGATCAATAATGGAAGCAACCCATTGGTAGCAGATTCGGACGCTGACGGTTTGACCGACTATGAGGAGCTGGAGGTCTACAAAGCACAGCAAGGAACCTATGACAACGAGACCATGACCCTTGATCCCAATTCCAATGATACAGATGCTGACGGGATATCTGACTTAGCCGAGGTTGATTTCTTTGAGGAGAGGAAGACTGAAACTAGCAATCCCGCGCTCGGCCCGCTGGGCGACTTCGACAGTGATGGAGTCAAGAACATCTTCGACTATGATTCAGACGATGATGGCATTTATGACGGCTTCGAGTACCTCCACTACAATTCCACCTCTTGGCCATGGCATCCGATTGGTACTGACCCGTTTGATTCAGACCAGGATTCCGATGGCGTGGTTGACGGTATGCAGACCGATTTCGATGGAGATGGGCTGAAGGACAAGGTTGAGCTTGTTCTGCAGATTCCAGGCTATACGTATACCACACTTGGTGACGAGAACACGACAGTCAGAGGATATAGTCACTTGGTCAACCATACGCTCTGTGCCTCCAATGACACGGATGGCGACGGATTCGATGATGGGCACGAGATAAGCCTCGGCTCGGATCCGCTGGATGATGCATATCCGTCATTCAACAGGAAGAATCTGCCAGGATTTGGGTACACCTTCGATGTGGTATCTGCATCCGAAGTTCGAGACATGGCATTCTCTGAGCAGGATGGCCAAATTGACTTCACGGTCGAAGGCATTAATGGAACAGATGGGTTCTGCAACGTAACAATACCCAGAGATCTATTGTATGCCGAGCCTGGTGAGTGGGACGTGCTTATCGATGGTGAAGACACGGATTACGTGGCCGAAACCAACGAAACCGCAACTATTCTCCACTTCACCTACGAGCATAGTGAGCACCATGTTGTCATACGGGGAACTGAAGTTCTAGGAGAACCAGTGACAACTACCACAACCACTAGCACAACCACTCCAACAACATCTCCGTCAGGCTTTGATCCAATGATGTTGGGTCTAGCTGGTGTTGTAGTTGCGGGTGTTGTAGTCGTAATCATCCTGTTCTGGGTGAAAAAGAGAAACTAAATCACAGATAGAACACACAAGCCGGCTTAGAAGGCCGGCTCTTTCTTTTTTTTGTAGCCAAATACCACAAAGTTACCGTTCTCTTTTGAGATCCATACTGCTACGCGAAACTGATAAATTCTCAGAGACCATTTTATTGTGAATCTAGGTAATGAATCAATGAAGATGGGATTCTTACACATAGTAATGTATACATAATAATGTATATAACGCCATAGAACAAGTATGTACAAGAAATGATTCAGTCGCAGAATGGCAATAATGAGTCTCGTATTGGACTTCCTGAAGCAATGGATAGAGTACTAAATACCTTGAGTGAGGGTGTATCATACTCCATTTCGAAACTATCAAGGAAGACAGGACTTGATAGGAGAACCGTTGACAAGGTAATCGACATTCTTCTCGATGTACAGAAGACTCTGAAAAAGAAGACCCTGACAAAGAAGAAAGCAGGACGAAGTTATGCCATTAAGCTGCGAAATGGAATCGAGCACGCTAAAGAGCGGTTTTCGGGTTTACGGAGAAAATCGGAGGAGGAATAACCTGATGTCGATTCGAAACGGAATCGTGATGACTGCCTGTATGGTGTTTCTTGGTGCGGCAACAACCCATATCCTCTACCGGTCACACGGGCTTGCTGTCGGCATACAGATAATGGCAACCTTAGCTATTGCCATTACAGGAGAACACTACGTATCTGGTCAAGGATACTATCAGTATACTCCCACCAACGGCATTTTCATAGGGCGGGTACCAGTATGGATTCCCTTCATGTGGCTAGTGATTATCCAATCAGCTTACCTCATCGCCTCATCATTTGGCATGTCAGGGATGACAGGCGCATTGTCTGCTGGCATTATTGGAATGCTTTGTGATATGATCTTCATTGAACCAGTGTTATGTAGAATGGGTGGATTGTGGGAATGGAAATCTGTTCCAAACGGTTACTTCAGCTTCGTTCCTGCTACACTAAACCGCTTGATTGCACCGTTCGGGAACTACTTCGTTTGGTTTCTGTTCCCGTTTCTGATGGGAAGCCTTCTTGAAGCAAGTCATCTCATAGCTTTCTGATTAGGTAGGTTGTCTACAAAAGGAAGCTAGAGAAACATTATCTGGAATGACTCTCAATTACCTGTTTGAGCCAATCTAATGCCTGGAGAAAATCGAGCCAAGATTCCTCATGAACTCCGCCTTCCGGCTCCAAAGTAAGAGGGTCGGCGTATTTCCATCTCTGGAGTACAAGTTGAATTACCTCTTCAAAGGAATAGGGTGCGTCAGGTAATGTCCATAGCGTTCCGCTCAAGTGGCCACGAATATGGATATTGACAATCTTTTCTTTGAGTCTCTCAAAGTTGCTCAGTTCGTCATACATTGCGGCCCATCTGGTGTCAAGGGTAATCCAGTCGAAGTTCTCAACTAGTGACGCGGGAGTACAAGACCCAAGATGTGTTGGCACATTCTCGACAGAAGCCAATATACCAGAAAATCGTGCAGATTCCTCAGCGAGAATAGATTCGATTTTCGTAGGATTGAAAGCCTCACTATAGGTATTCCATGCATGGAAAACGGTGACACTAGCCCCAACTCGCTTGGCAAGCTCAAGGGTATCTCGAATCATCTGTCGACCATGCTCAATTTCTCCTGCATCACCACAGAGGTAAATGCCAACATCCCTGTTAGCATGGACAGACCGTATGGGTACGCCAGAATCAAGAAGAGTCTCAGCTAATGAATCAACCCCGTAACCATAACTCTCCTGCCAAGGTTGGTGTCGAGATCCGGATGTATGTTCAGCCCGTGGTGGACGTGTTTCATCCCATTCAGCTAACCATTGAAACTCGAAGGTATCCACAGCTGCTTTGTTCCATAGCTTTTCCATAACACGTAGAGTCGCATCCAAATCGTAATAGTCGGCGCCCTCGAAAGCGGGCAATGGAGCTGAAGTTATCGACAGTCTGTTCAATGATCAAGCCTCGATAGTTGAAGATATGTTTTGAAGCCAGTATTTGCTTGAGTGTATAAGTACTAAGTCGTAACGCAATAATCACGAGTTTTGGAGCAAAGACTATTTCTTCTTTTCAACGTAATGGTGAGGAACCAAAGCATTAATTTCGATGAACTTGACCACATGTCGAATGGCGAAAAGCGGTTAGAGTGAGGTTCGATTAGTATGGCGTTGACGAATAGCACGTTACTGGTGCTCGGGCAACTGCTGAAAAAGGGTCCAATGCCCCCCAAGGAAATTTCAGAGAAAGCTGGTGTTGCCCCTCGTACTGTTTCAAATGCCCTCCGCGAGCTAATGGATAAAGAGCTATGTGGTAAGATGCCCAACTTGCAAGATATGCGAAGCCCACTGTATTACGCCAACAAAGACAGAATCAGAGAAAGGTATGGTAAGCCTGATGTTTGGTTATCCCAGTTGACATCTAGGCTCAAGGGTATGTAACTTAGACCCTCAACATAGTTGCCTACTCGATCCATCTGAAGTGAAAGGGGGATTATGTGTCGCCGAAACTAACGAAAGATGAAGTCGTTAAAATCGGGAAATTCATGACCTACCTTCTGCGTCATCATCCCGAAGCAGAGGATCTTGAAATAGATAGGGACGGGGGATGGGTCTCAGTTGATGCTCTTTTGGAGGTTCTCAATATCTCGCTTGAGGAACTTGAGGAAATTGTCAGACGAGATGACAAGGGCCGATTTTCATTTCAAAGGGATTCCCATAATCGAATCCGAGCCAACTACGGGCATAGCATAGAAGTGAACTTGGGTTTGGAAGAAATTGAGCCTCCTGATTTGCTCTATCATGGAACCGCAAAGAGAAAATTGAGTCAAATTCTTGAATCCGGTATCAAGAAAATGAACCGGCGATATGTTCATCTGTCAAAAGATGTTGTATCAGCCAAGAAGGTAGGACAAAGACATGGGGAGCCAGCAATTGTCGTTATTGAAGCAGAGAAAATGTATGAAGACGGGAAGAAATTCTTCCTTTCGGGTGATGAAACCTATCTGACGGAATATGTGCACCCACAATATTTCAAACAGATAGAGAAGTGACATTCATCTGGTGCAGGTACAAAGAGCATTACTCCACTGAAGAGCGTATCAGGTTTAGATACTTTTCAACGGGAAATACCCATGTATTTTTCTCCGCATCGAAGAGGTCAAAGACACTTTGATGTTCACCGCTCTTTCTCTCAATCAGCGCTTGATACTGGAGGAAATATGATGTGAGATACGGCCGCAAATCACGAAGTCGCTGCATGAAATGTTTCAGAATCTCACTTGAGATGGCCATTTTGAGACAGTGTTTATTCATTGACTCAGAAGAAACTCCGATGAGGAAAGGTAGCTCAGAAATTTTTGCCAAGACTGCTTGGGGTTGTTCTCTGATCTCGATATAGAGTGTAATATAGATTGGATCACCAACAGGAGTGTATGCTGGCTTGTATCCTTTGATGATTCCCTCATCCTCCATTCTTCGTATTCGTGCTGAGACAGACCCTTCGGAAATTCCAATCTCTCTTGCCAGCTTTCGCTGAGTGATTCTACTGTTTTGCAGCATCTTCTCAAGTATCATAACATCCTGATAATCAAACTGAGCTATTCCCGTAGCTTCAGTAAAATTGAGCTTCCGGCGAGTACTTTCCATATCAGTATTGCTCAACTCCCCAGGCCAACTATTCCAATTCCAGTTCAAGCTGTTGTCCGAGGATATGTTCTTGAAGTCGGTTTGTTTCAGTTCATAATCAACGATATCGAGAATATGAAAGTCCCGGATAAGGCCGGCATCTAACATCTCATCCAGTAGCATCTTATTCAGGTGCTGCATTGTGAGAGGGTACATTGCGTGGATTTGATATCCATTGTACTTGCCATATACTGCGGTCCACCAATAGAAGCTAGGGATTTGCTCAATGATACGGAGCAGGTTGTCTGTTTTGAGTGGGACTTCCTCGAGCTCTATGATATGTTCTCCTAGCCCGAGTTTCCGTTCGTGAGTCATAATGCGCGGAGAATGGAGCAGTTCCTTTTCATAGAGTTGTTTCAGCCTATATCTGATTGTTCTTGGCTTCGGTACATCATCATCAGACTCACGTCTCTCATACAGCGTTTCGAGGTAATTGTAGATTTCTCTCGCAGATGCCTTGGCTCCCAAGTCATCCAATGCGGCCATGATATCGAGATCTGTTTGGTCAATGTCAACCCTACTCATTTTACCATCCCTAGACGTCTGTTTCAGTCATCCGAATTGTTTTCCCACACATTGCAGGACCATCGACCGAATGAGTCTTGCAATCAATTTACGTACTTGGCAAATCTTATATAATCTTTGCCATTTATTCAACATGAGTGAATGTTTGGCAATAAATAGGCGATTAGGTTACCAATCGTTCGAAAACATTGGTGTCCTGAACGCTTATTGTGCCAGAAAACCAGGCAGTGAGAGAAATGGGTGTCAGCCTACCAAGAAGTGCCCTGATTGTACTGGACAACTTGGCAAGCCAAGGTCCTGCATGTCCGAAAGAGATTGCAGACAGACTCGACATAGCCCCGAGAACTGTTAGCTTCGCTCTGCGGAAGCTCCGGAAAAGGGAACTCTGTAAGAGGGTACCTAACTTCCACGATATGCGGAAACCGAAGTACCTCGCTAACAAGGAGAAGGTGGAAGAGCTTCAGGCGAAAATCGACAAATGGCGTGCCCAGCTGAATGTACAGCTCAAGGTACTCTAACGTAAGTGAACAGAATAACCGGGGATGAATCTCTCTTCAAGAATCACAATCTCTCCATCTCCATCCGTAACTCCATCAAGCATTGCAAGGAGAGAGACAATCCCCATCTGTCTTTTAGAAGAAGTACTGAACGACCAACACAAATCAACCATCATCAGCGAATTCCTGAATAATCTCGATACATTTCGCTGTCACTGATTGCCAGTCCTCATCTTCTTCATCGTAGAGATCATATGCACGATATTTTGGCACAAGTGAAGGAGCATGTTGAGTTTGGAAGAAGAAAGACCTGAGATGGGGACGCAGTTTGTCAAACGCTGTAAGGAAGTCCTTTGCCTCTTCCATCGGGAGGCCGAATCGTATGCAGAACTCGGTCGGGGATTGCATCATGAGATACAAGGGGAACGGCAATTCATAGAAGCAGCCCAGAATCGGATCGTATGGCCTTTGTAGCTGTATGAAACAAGAAACCAGAAGGTCATTACCGAATTCACCAATGACGCACTTGTAACCTTTAATGACACCCTCATTCTCCAACCGATCTATCCTTCTGTTGACTTGGGTTTCTGAGAGCGAAAGGTTCTGACCAAGCTCCTTGAGAGTCATATCCGCATTGCGTCGAAGAGACCGCAGCAATTTGAGGTCCTTGGCATCAAAATCAACACGCCGAGGGCTCTCTGTAATAGGGGGCTTGAATTCCTCGTCCTGAAGGAAATCATCGATTATCTCTGGCCATCGTGACCATTCCCAAGTCCACTTTTCCTCATGACAGTAATGAGTGAAATCAACTGGCTTAACATGGAAATCTGTTAAATCGAACAGATGGTAATCAGAAACTAGACCGTGGTTTTTCATCTGAGCCGCAATTTCTTCGTTTGCACCGGGCTGCGAAAGAGCGTAGACCGAATGCACAACATAGCCATTGTATTTTCCGTATGTTGGACTGAACCAGTAAAAGGGGGGCATTTTCTTTATCAGCCGATCAAGTTTCAGCGTACTAGGAGTTGTTTGGTTCAGTATCAGAATATGCTCACCCAGACCAAGCTTACGCTCATAGGTCATTGCGTAGGGAGAAAGCAGAATGTCGTTCTCCTTCATCTTGGATAGACGATACCGGATTGTCCGTGCAGGTATGTTGAGTAAGTCTTCGAGCTCTCCAGTAGACTTCTTTGCGCCGTGCTTTTCGAGCGCATTCAGAATGAGTATGTCTTTCTCATCGAGCTCATATTCAGCCATGTTTCCTCAGTCCTTTCTGATTAATAACCCGTACCAAACCGCACCTATGATGTAACAGGCACCAATAGTGGTTTTGTCTTCAGTTGTTCAAGGGACAGACATGGCAAAACCCTTAATAATGTATTTGCCAAAAGTAACATTGGTATGGGAAAAGCGGCAATACTTTGGTCCCTGTTTACCGTTTTTCTCATACTCACCAAGGAGAAAAGGCAAATGGCTGGCGGAAATACCGTTCCCAATTTCACAGCGAGCACAGTAGAGGTGCTCAAGCATCTCGCACGGGAAGGCCCGCTCTGCCCTAAAGACATCTCAGAAGAGACCGGGGTGTCACTACGAACTGTTTCTTTTGCCCTGCGTGAGCTTCGTCAAGAGAATCTCTGTCGCAGGATTCCAAATCTGCAAGATATGCGGAAACCCCTATACTTGGCTAACAAAGAGAATCTGCAGCAATTGCAGAGCAGGATTGACACCTGGAGAGCACTTATTCGATCTCGGATGAAAGAAGTCTAGGATTGACTCACGGGCGGAGACCTCGCTTCCAAAGAGCGTTTAATGTATACAGCATTATGTCATACAAATCTGTACTTGAACGCACCAGACTCAGATTAACCTGGAACCGGAGGCCAACTTCCCTGCATTTTGCGATTAGCAACAATTTGGCCAAGGTGATATGAGTTGTGCAGTTCAAGAATCATGAAAGCTCGAGCAGCAGGCATATCTCGCCATCTATGAAGAGGAGCATCAGCATCAACACTGTCGATTAGGCGCTCAGCTTCTTCTAGTCCGTGTTCAAATTTTTCCACAAGCTCATCCCAAGAATGTTCTTCCTGCTCTTCATACGAAGGCCAATCAGATTCTGCAGCTTCGTCCCAATTGACAGGTTTTCCTTTGATGGCGTCAAGTATCCGTTCTTGCCAGTATACAGCATGATAAAGCAGCTCCCACGACGAATACTGATCTGGATTAAGTTCCTGAGCGGCTTCTTTATGACTGAGACCACTCAATGCTTCAACAGGATCTACATGTGACAAATCCGCTTTCAGTCCATTAGTTAATATCTCTTTGATGATTCCTTCCATGATTCACTCCTCTAACAGCTTCTGTTTCTTGTATATTGTTAAGATTTGAATGGGTTTCAAGGTTTTCTTTTCCGAACCCAAGTTTCAGAGGATCATCTTGAGACCGGTAAGCGCATGGCGACTGAGAACTCGCCACATCAGAGACTTTCGTAAATCAGTATACGACCTCAAGCCCCCTATCAAGTCGGTCATGTGACTCCGCATGACATCGTCTCTTGAGGCCATCTGGATAACGTGCTCCATATTCTCTTCTGAATTGAACAGCAAATTCGCCAAGAAGTTCGCAGCATCCATCTCCTTCCCGATTCCTTCTCTCCATCGCCGCTGATACTCATGGGTACCATCGGCATTACCTTTCAGAGTTCGAGCCACGGCGTCAGCAGCAATATGACCAGTGTCTATCGCGTAATAGATACCCTCTCCAGTAGCAGGCGAGACGAACCCAGCAGCATCACCTACCAGCATGATTCTCTCTGAAATCGTATTATCAATTGGACCAGCAAGAGGAACTCGCCAAGCTGTTTCTTGACTCATGTCCAAGTCCACTGAATATGTCTCTTCGAATTCATGAATGAATTTCCCCCAAGCATCTTTGAGGTCCTTAGCAAAAGGCATCAGACAACCCATACCAAGCGACATTTCTCCCTTTTTAGGAAAGCACCAAGCATAACCATGCTCAAGGCCGCCAAAGTAAATCTGGATGCAGATTCTCCCTGATTCATAGGGAGCGAGCGTTATGCGTTCAATCTCGCTATCATCCATGGGGACTGCAGCCTCCATACAAAGGCCAATTGCTTCTTGGTCCCAGCGTTTCATGATACCCGAGGTCCGAGCCACCTTGCTGTTAACACCATCCGCCCCAACCATGAACTTGCCAGCAAAACGCTCACCATCACGCGTATACGCCTCAACCTGATTGCTGGACTCGATAACATCAACAACCTCCATGTTTTGTTGAACCTCAGCCCCGGCTTCTATTGCCTTATCCAGAAGGAGCTTATCGAAAGTTTCTCGTTTCACAGTGTACCCAGTTACTTCATCCTTGGTGCACACAACTTTCGTTCTCGAAGGAGAGAATAAATGCGAACCACTGCTCTCGCGGTCGATGGCAGAGGATATATCGAAATCAAGTAGGTCGGGCAACCCTGCTCTGAATCCGCCTCCACAAGCTTTCCTTCGCGGATGAGTCTCCTTCTCAAGAAGAAGAACATCCAATCCTTCTTGGGCTGCTCTTCGTGCACAAGATGCACCAGCGGGGCCGCCGCCAACAACTATCAAGTCACGGGTCAACGTCTCATATCTCCAACTTGATAGGTCAATGTAGAGCCGCGCTACTTATCTGTTTTCGATAGAATGCTAAGCGAATTACGTCAAAACATGAACATTCCAGTCTGTAGTTCGGATACTGAGTGATTTCTGAAGTGGTAGCATCAGTACGATCTGAAACCTTTAGGCAATTCACTCAGGTACTCCTTAAAGCCGTCGGGCCATTTTTCTGGATCAAGTCCGTTCTGTGCAAGGAACACAACAGCCCATCGCTCGAGTCCAATCCCACTGCACCCTGACCATAAATCGCCCTTCTGAGTCTTTATCGTAAATGCATCGGTGAATTTGTCACCTGCGATAGTCAGGTTCTGGAATTCAAGCCAGTTATCACTATCGGACTTTTCACCGCGATAGGGGAGGTATGCCTCAAAATCGATGGTTCCAAGAATGTGTTCTGTTTCATCTTCAACACCTTCTTGCCCGGATTGCTGCATGTACCACGGGGTTACCCAGGCCATTCGCCAGTTGATTTCAAGAATCTCATCAAATACATGATGGAACCGCTCCGTCAGCTCTTCCTTGAGCTCGTTAAGCTGCTCTGGACGTCCAATATACACGATTTCTATTCGATGGAACTCGTCACTTCGTTCGATGCCATGCCGCCCTCCAGATTCGTACCTAGCTGAAGCAACTGTGTTTTCGAATATCTTGAGCGGGAGGTCCTCTTCAGGAATCACAGCTTTCTCGAACGACCAGTAGATGTTTGGACACTGAGCATAGACAATCCCACCTTTTGGCTCTGAGACCAGTTTCTTCAGCTCATCTACGTCCACATCATTAGTGATGTAGACTTTGTCTTGGAATTCCTGCCAGAACTGCGGGTCTCGTGTGGCTGGTTCACTGAAGTAGTAGACTTCGTTTGGTACACCCATCATATGGCCTGTGCGTCGCCACACGTCAAAGGGAACGAAATTCGATTCTATCACCTCTTGGAATCCCATGGGCTCAAGAATCTCCTTCTTCGCAATCTCCTTCATTGCATTCAGGATAGCAGTGATTTCTGGACGATAGAACCATTTACCCTTTGTAGGGCCTCTCACAATCCAACCGCGATCCACCATCTCAGATGACGGGTCCTTGTCCCATTTCGGTTCGCGATGGGGCGACTCTTCCATAAGTTCCCAGAATTCTTCCTTACCCTCGTAGTATTGTCTTTCAACTCGTTCCTCAATGCGCTTCATCAGGCGTTCCACGGCACCTTCAATGATGAAGTCATTCTCAACATCTTCCAGAATGGCAGTACATATCTTGCCATCGAATTCAAGTTTCTTAACAAATGGCATTTTCAGTTCCGTAACGGGCTCGGTGGGCATCTCAAACCGAATCTCAAGGCGATTTACGATAGCATCCTTTACGCCCAGATGATACTCCCTGCCCATCTTCTTCCCAATGCATTTCTGAAGTCTATAGAAAAACCTGTGTGCTGGAGCTGCTGTGATACCTAACTGGACTTCTACTTCGTCGCCATCAACAGTACATTCCCGCTGCGCCCAGCTTTGATCTTCGGAAATAAACTCATCCGTACACTCAGTAAAAACCTCTGTGAACTCTTCGACCAGATCATTCGCTTTCTTGCTCAAACGCAGAGTTCCCGTTAATTTGTACTGATTGTCCATCATCTGCCCATCCAGCTAAGTAGTTGTTCAATTTCAGAACCAAAGCCCAATCAATAAAACGCTTATTGTATACTCGCGACAAGAACTGGCATGTGGAAAATCCACTGTTCTGTCAGAATCTCTGTTGAGCTCTATTGTTGGTGTATGTTATGTTGCTACTTTACAAGTCCAATAATGAAAAGTAGGGCACCAAATCCAGTCAAACCAAGCATTACTTCAGTAAATGTATAACCAGCCAAATCCATGGAGTATATGCCTTGGTCAAAGTATGGAAGTACCGTGGCCAAACTCACGTACGATTCTATGAAAACAGCCTATATCGGAAGAAGGCCTACTATGATAAGCAGCAAACCTAAAATTGCAAGTCCTTTATTCATATTTGAAAACCTCTCAGAATAAAGGGAATATACACGCCCTCCTATATATTCTATGGGGCAAATAACCAGGAAAATTTATAGTCTCCAGCGGAATCAGTTCATGTCTCCCAATGGCCTGGAGAGGAGAGATGAATTGAGAAAGCAGCATCTAACATTCATAGTTCTACTTGTTACACTTGCAGCTCTTGTTGCGACCCCAGTGCAATCATACCTCATAGTGTCTGAAGTGAATCCATCCGGTCCCCATGTGGATATGATAACTTACGAGATAATCCCAGACGAAGAGGACGCAATTGCAGCTCTGGCTGATGATGAAATCGACTTGATTGGAGAGGTTCTTGACAGCACGTATCTTGAAGAGCTGGAAGAAATGGAGAATGTAGAAACTGCTATATCACCTGATAATGGATACATCTATGCGATTATCAATTGCCAGAGATACCCTTTGAGCCTTACTGCGTTTAGAAGAGCGTTATCTTTTGCGTTGGACAAGAATGCCATTTGCGAGGATATTGTGGAGGGGATTGCCACCCCATTGGATAGCTGCGTACCAAAAGTGAATCCATTTTCTGTGGAGGATGAGTTAACCTACCACTACTATGACGCGCAGGTGCAAAAAGCCAAAGATATTCTATCGGCCGCAGGGTTTGCTGATTACGACGAAGACGGGACTCTCGAAGCACCGGATCAATCTGATTTCGATGTTGAGATTGAACCGCCTGAAACTTCATCCACAACTATGGCGATTGCAGATTTAATGGTTGATGCCTTGGCAGAACTTGATATACAAGCTGAATCACAACCAGGTAGCGCGTACGACTATCTTTCCAGAATGTATGATGGGGATTTCGATATCGTATTTTTGGCCGGGCATAAACCTGACTTTGATGTCGATTGGTTAGGCTATGATTACTGGGGAGATTTTGCTGATGAGCCGTACTTTAACTTCCCAAGATTCGCAAATGCAAGCTACGATTCTTGGAGAGACCAATTGCTTACTGCCACCGAATACGAAGATGTATATGAAGCATCAAAAGAGATGCAGAAAATCTGGGTATATCAATCACCTGCGATTATCTGTTACGAGACATACCGTCTATCAGCATACAGAACAGACAGATTCCTAGGTTTCAAGAACGACGCGCTTGAAGGTATTCCCGGATTCTGGACAAGCTATGAGGGCTACCTGAAAGAATCTGAGGGGGGCCCTTCCGGAGGCACTCTGCGATGGAGCATACCCGGTGATGTTGCTAGTTTCAATTATCTGGAAACCCAATACAAGAGTTCAGTTGACATTCTGAATATGCTTCATGACAGTCTTTTCAAGCGCGACTGGAATGGTGAGGACATAATGTGGCTTGCTACAGATTGTGATGCCCTGACTCACGAAGACGATGCTTCTATTCCCGAGGGGTACATGCAGTTCAGGTTTGATATAATACAGAATGCAACATGGACTGACGGAGAACCGCTGGATGCAGAAGATATTGCATTCTCGCTCAACTACTTCCATGACTCACCGAATCATCCGAATAGGGCCTACCTAACGGAGATGGAATCAGCAACAGCACCCAGTTCTTCCAACTTGATTGTGGAATTCAGCACCGAGTCGTATTGGAATCTCCATAATATCGTTTACATGCCAATCATTCCGGAGCAAGTATTCGAGCCGCTTGGCCTTAGTGGATGGGCTAACTGGAATCCATATCCGCCAGATAAAGAGATGATTACCTCGGGCCCGTTCAATGTCTCTCGATACAGTTCGGAAGAGTTCTGTGAACTGAGCAAGAACCCAAATTACTTCTACGAGAGTGAACAACCAGTGACAACGACTACTCCTACTGCAAATGGAGAACCTCTCCCTCCCGATACCTTCACGATGCTCATAGCTGTTGGGGCTGTTGCTGCCGCTGCTGTTGTCATCGGAGTGATAGTGAAAACCAAACGGGGTTGACAGTCCAAGGATTTGTTCCTAGAAGAACGGGATAAAAAGTTTCAGAGCAAATCTAGACCGACAGGGAAACACCTGATTCTCTGCCTCCCGTTCTTTCATTTGGAGACTAATACGTAGGAGTCACGTGGACTATTGAGAAACAACCCTTCATCATGGCTTGCATGATTCGAGTCCGGACAGTATCGACATCAGGGAAACCGCCAAGGATAGTATCGCAAATCCGGATTATTGGAAGCATAGAACATTCAGATGGAGGCAGCTTCTCCGGAGAGCATTCATTAACATCGACCTTCTCCACAATGCTATCCGCAAGTCCAAGATCTGCAACCACCTCCAAAAGGACGTGCCACGCACCATCACATAGAAGACAGTCATCACTTGCATAGAACATGATGCATGAAGGCCTCTCACAGGACAATTGTGCGGTCGATTTGACCTCCACTGCTTCCCAGATACCGAGCGTCATTGTTTTCTAGGACTATTTTGTTTTCCGGCATAATATAGGTTGTAATGATGTATTCAGCCGTAGAAATGCTTGTAGCGGTACTCTGGGCTTATTCCTTGGTACCTTGCTTCAACTTAATCTCATCTTATGGAACGAGGGGGATATTTCGTCTCAAAACTGCCCATAACACCGCCCTTTCGTCTTAACAACCGGTCAATACGTAGCTATACCTTGGTTTCTTGTGAAACAGCAAGTCTCTGTGAGAGATGATTCATTTTGGAATATCAAGGTCGAGAAGCTTCCTGCAAGTGTTGATACGTTCCTCTAGAAGCTCTGCTCTGTGAAGGTTTGTCACCTGAAGCTTTCCTTTGTCCGTATATGTTCGCGCTGATTTTCCTCTATACTCTCCGAATAGATAGCCGACTTTTCCTATCTTGATCACTCCGTAGAGTAGGGCAAGGTCTAGCAGCATGTCTACAATTCGGTGAGGTGGAGCTGGTAGCTTCTTGGGAATGTCTTTCGGCAAATCGAGAATGATGCATTCGACATCGGTTTTGTTCCGACACCGGTCATACATGTCTCGGTCCGAAGTAACAAGAACAACCGTGCCTTTCTTGTCCTGAG
>WJIL01000022.1 GCA_014730275.1 Candidatus Lokiarchaeota archaeon
ACCGGCAATAAGGAAACCCTCTCCCCCTCGGCTTGCATCAGAAATGCAATTGCTGACTTTTCCATTCGTCACGTACCAAAACTCGACTGCAGCAGTGCCAGTAGTTGAGGGTGCAGAAAAGTAGCAATCCTGTATTTCAAAATGCACGCTTGTGTCTTTGATGTATATGCAGATGTCTGTGGTGCTAATCTCAAGACCACTGATAATGTATGGATTGAGGGCACTCCCGTCCCCGGGCCAGCCTTCTGCTGAAGCCTCTGCTGCGAAATCGGCATTGGATGTGATGACAATATTGGAATGAGGGGTGTATCCACTAGTTTCTGCTTTGTGGGAGGACAGGGAGATTGTGTCCTCATTGACTCCCGATAATTCAATCTCTGCAAGGATAGTCTCCTTGGTTTGCAGTGTTGGCAACGCCACGCTTAGAAGTGAGAGCCCAACAACAATAGTCACTAGGAAAGAAAATACTGCTTCACGCCGTATCATTACTACTTCATCTCCTCCACATCCCCTGGAGCAGTGGGGGCAAGCTGCTTGTCAGTAGAACGCCGCAAGTAGATGCAGCCCTGCGCAAGGTTTCGATGTCTAGTCACGAAGGAACTTATTACTGTTGCCTAGCGTTCGATTTGCCAAAATCTGCGGCAGAGCAAATCTCCATATTTTCAGAAATCAATGCGCACCCAATCAATGCGAATAATAGTCTATAAACTGAATACAGTATTGTAAACGGCGGATAGTATGAGTGTCGTATCAGTGCGCTTGACCGAGGAAAAGAAAGCGTTCCTCCGGAAACTAGTAAAAGAAGGAAAATATCAGTCGATAAGTGACGCCTTGAAAGCACGAATCCACGAGATGATGCGAGAGGAACAACTCAAAAGTATTCCATGAGAGTCCTGCGAGGATGTTCGAAAGTATTTCGCCTAGAAGAAACGCAAGCTGAAAGGTTTGGAAGAGATGAGTGATGACTGAAACAAAAACTATTCCGCTTTCGAAAGAGGCACATAATCGTCTGAAAAGATACGGCCGACGGGGAGAAAGCTGCGAAGAGGTTATCCGACGGCTGTTAGAAATTGCAGAGCAGGTTGAATTTTCGGAAAAACAGAAGAAGATCTTGGCTGAAGAGGGGTTCGTTCCTCTTTATTGAGTTTGAGGTCTGATTATCAAATGAACCAAGCATAAGCAGATTCTTGTGGTTTTTCGGCAGGTGATTTATTCTATTCCTTTCTCTCGGTCAATCTCAGAATCAAGTCCATGACTTGAGATGCTTGTTCCAATGCTCTGTCTGCATCATCCGTATCAAACAGCTCTTCAGCAGGAGTCCCTCTAGCTTCATCACCATACATCGCTCTGCCCCGTAGGCTATACAACTCATTGGAAACACGGATGGTTGCTTCAAGCTCATCTTGGGACTACTCAGAAAACCGATCTTCGTATTGGTCGAGTACTGTACTAATGTCATGCTTCTTTGGATACTCAACTCCTCTTAGACGGAGAATACCCTTCAGTCCAAGTTCGACACATTCCTGACAATAGCGCACAGTATCTGCACTTCGTTCTTCATCGCGAGCCCTTCTCGCACCTTTGAAACGATTCTTGATCCGCTCAATTGAATCCAAACCAAGAGCATCTGTATTCAATCCTCGAACACCTCGGCAAGTGAATGGCCAGAAGGAGCCTCCCAAGCGTGGCTCCCGTCAGGTAATTCTACCCGCTTTACTCCAAAATCGCTCATTCTAGATTCTAGTTTGCTAAGGATGTCTTCAAAGAAGTGGTCTCGATCATAGACAAGTTCTGCATCTCTGACCATGTCCAGATAGAGGGGCCTGAGTTTGGCAGCTTCTTCTTTGGTGAGTGTGTACCACTGAATGGAGGAGCTAATGCCTTGCGATTCATAGAGTGCCGAAATAGCTCGTCTAACCGGAGCTGTTGCTTCGACGACTTCAGCGGTCTGATCCGATATGTTGCGAGGCCATTCGTCAGCCACAACAAGGATATCGATATCGCTTGTATCCGTGTAGTTGTCTGTAGAAACAGAACCGTATACCGCCATTGTCACAAGCTGTGTACCAAAATGGTGGAGTAAGCACGATAATGCACTTCGGATGATGCTGATGTGGGGACGGTCTTCCAAACGACCAAATTGGATTTTTTCGGCTGCCTTAGCAACAATATATTCGGGACTACACATCTGATAGAGGCCACGTCTCAGACGTATGCAGTGATTGGCCTGTGCAAGTCGACTCATGACATTCAAAACTGTCTTGTATTCCATGTCGAGAGTGGAACATGCTTGTTTGATGTTAATCCCTGCAAATCCGAAGGCCTGCCATAATCGAGAATATGCGGTGCCAAGCCATTCAGGGAGCCAAGTCATATTTATCCTCCATATAGTTATAATATGCTATTGAGTTATAAATCTCCCCCATCGAGTATTGCCGGCGGTTCGAAATAGGCAGGAGATTAAGTGAATTGTAGAGGCCATTTCAACGCTCGCATAGAAATTCCAGCTGGGGAGTTTCTTCAAACAACCACAGTCGAGGAACATGACACGACATATCAGTCAAGTTAATGAAACCAAAAACTAGAAAATAGCTAGTACGATTTTTCTTCATGTTGTCCTCAACTAGATTATGAACAACAAAACTCACAA
>WJIL01000023.1 GCA_014730275.1 Candidatus Lokiarchaeota archaeon
CGAAAAGGAACCTCCTACAGTTGCTGCTAGTTATACCGGTCAGGTCATGGTTATCCAACATCCAACAGCAATTACTGTTGGCTATACGCCAGTTATTCATACCCACACTGCTCAGGTTGCCTGTAGATTTGATGAACTCCTACAGAAGCTTGATCAGCGCTCTGGCCAAGTAACTGAAGAGAATCCTGACTACGTTAAAAAGGGCGAATCGATGATTGCCAAGCTCGTACCACTCAAACCAATGGTTATCGAGCCGTACAAGGAGATTCCTCAACTCGGACGCTTTGCTGTACGTGACATGGGCATGACAGTTGCCGTCGGTGTTGTACAAAAAGTCGAGCCTCGAAAGCTTCCAGCTGAGAAGAAAGGCTAGAATGCGTGTAGTTTATAGAACCGGGCTGCGAGGCCCGCGTTCCCACTCTATTTTTTTCCCGTCTTCAGCCAATTTCTGACATAATCTAATGCTTTTGACATTGTTGTGATCGTCAATGTAGTAGTCACATTCTTAGGTGAAGACTGCGAGCTCACAAAACGAATAGTATGAACAACAAGCGGGATCAGAGCATAAAACACCTGTTGAAATCCAAGTTGAATCAGGTTATCTTTTTCGCCTTCCTGATTTTGAACATCCTTCTCGCTATCTTTTCTTGCTTCGCCCCTTCTCAGTATGCTCTACTTGTAATCATCCTAGTGTTCATAGTTTCATTGGGTGGTTATTGTATCTGGCAGCTTGTTGGCTTCAGGAAGCAAGACCCGCAGAACAGTACTGAAAGCTCTCGTTCTTCACCCGATGTTTTTGAAGCTATTTCGAATAATGAAGCAAGTATAACTTGCCCGGATTGTGGGATGTCCTTCCCCCTGTTGAATGCGACCCGTCTTAGCGAGAACGCTGTTCTCTGCCCCGTATGTGGTGCAAGACTCCGCGTGGGAAAATCCTAGGATATGTTATCCTACTATTTCCGGTATACTGCTCGTCTTATCGAGGTCGTAGCATTGAATAGTACTAGAGAAAAACGAAGTTTGGCGCTGGGAGGGGGATATTCGGGCCTACCAGAAGGTAAAGGCCTTTCGAACCCCCGCGTGCTTAGGCACACCAGCTATCAGCCCGCCTGCTTAGTGCGATGGCAAGTAGCAGGCTGGCTCCATACCAGGCTAGGAGATCCCAGCTTGTTCATGTAACGGAAGCCGTGGTACATCTTGTCTGGCTTATCGTGTTTCTCATAAACATTACTCTCTACCTATGATACAATCTAAGAAGGGAGTTGTCAATTCACGGCTTACACTAGTGGGTGCAGTGGCTCCCACCTTTCGGATGTCCCGTCGCAGATGACCCTTTCGCCGCGTTCCTCAAAGCAGCTACCTCCGGGGCTCCACCGCTCCCCCTTAGGGCTGTTCCCGCCAGGGCCTGACCCGTTTCGGGAGTCTAAGACAATCCCATCGATCCTACAATCGATGATATGCCCGTTGCAGACTCCGAAGACTGCTCATCAACGTCACACGACGAACGTCAGCTGAAACGGGGTTCATCCTCATACATGGGTTACTGGCACCACTATAGCCTTGTGGTCATGGTCGCGGCTAACGACCTGCCCTACCCACTGCAATTCCTAGCTACTCGGGATTTGCCTAAAAAGATTCAGGTATTCCTAGATAATGGCTCCAGCATCCCTCTTGACTTGGATTATTTCTTTCAGTACTTCTATTTCGGAGGGGTGCAAATCCTCGCGGAAGTCCTTCATTATGGCGTATATGTGCTTGATTGGCACATCAGTGTAGATTACGTCATCCTTTTTCACCTGGCGCCCGATTGTTGGCCCTCGGATGGAGACCGCAACCTCCATTCCATCGGTGGCTTCTTCTATGGTGACACTTCGATCCTGTATTTGGAGGACCTTTCCAACACGGTTACCCCCCTCATCAATCAATCCAACCTTTGGTCTAAGCAATCCATGTACTGTTACACCCACGATTGCTGGATTGCTCATCCTGAAAACATAGTCGGGCATCAACTCAAGTTTGGCTGGTCTGATAATGGCCTCTAATGATTCAGCCTTGGCTTGTTCTTCTTTCAGAACAGTCCATGCATTGTATTCGTCATACAGGCGATAAATTACATTATTTCTGAATACTTCAACTCCATACTCAGCGGCCAAGTCCTCAATTCCTGGCGCAAAGTCAACATTGAATCCAAGAATCACCGCATTCAACGGATCCTTTTCACCAGCTGCTCTTGCCTCTATCACATCTCGTTTGACTATTGGCCCAACATCAGCTATCCTTACAGATGTTTTACGTTCCTGAAGATACTGGGTCACAGCTTCCAATGAACCAAGAGTATCCGCCTTAAGTACTATTCCAGACTTATCGGTCTCGATTCTTATTTCTCCTATTTCTTCTCGTACTTTCTTCTTAAGTTCGTCAATGTTTTCTTTTTCTTGAACACCGTAAACTGGCGCACCAGCTACTGCTTTTTCTACATCAGGAGCTACGATTTTCACACCTGCTGCAGCATGGACTTCTGATACATGGGCAAACCTCTCTTTGGGATCTCGGATTTCATCCAGCTCCTTTGGTTGCAAGAGTGCTCGAATCTTAGCAACCATCACGTCATCAAGACCTCCGACCACTATTGTATCCGAATTCTTCAAGACACCATCATATATTATCGTATCAAGGGTTAAGCCTAGACCTGTCTCTTCCCGTACTTCTAATATAGCTCCCTTTGCTGGCCCCTTGGTTACACGTAGACGCTCTTTCAAGTATTGTTGCGTCAATCCTGCTAAGACCATAAGTAGTTCAGGTATTCCCTCCCCCGTTTCAGCGCTTGTGGGCACTATTGCGACATTCTTCTGGAAATTCTTCACTCGATCAAACCGTTCCGAAAGGATATCATTAGCAGAAAGCGCACCAACTATTTCGTAGATCTGCCTATCGATTTGTGACTGTGTTGCTTTCCTCTGTGATTTGATTGCCTGCAAGAGGTTCATACCCGGCTTTGATTCCCATCCTGGTATCTTGTCTAGTTTGTTTGCTGCTACCAAGAAAGGCGTTTTTCCCGAGCGAAGGATTCTGATTGATTCATACGTCTGCGTTAGGGGTCCTTCTGTTATGTCGATAACAAGAATTGCAATGTCTGCTATTGCTCCGCCTCTTCTTCGTAGGTTGAGATACGCTTCGTGACCTGGGGTATCAATAAAAAGCAGACCATCAATTGTGAGGCTTTTCTCTAGGCTCAGCAGTAAATCCCCACAGACTTCCTCAATGGTTTCTGTAGGGAAAAATGATGCGCCAATGTGCTGTGTAATCCCGGCAGCTTCCCTGCTCTGGACTGCTGTCCCCCGCATCTTGTCTAAAAGCGATGTCTTCCCGTGATCTATGTGCCCTAGTAAGGTGACTATGGGACTCCGTAATCTAGCATTCTCTGACATTGATGAGCACCTCACAACTAGCTAGAGAAAGGCTCTCCTGCTTACTTTATGAAATTGTCGTTACTCGTGAGTTGATATTAGATAATATGTGCGAGTCATAACCCTAAAATATGCTATGCTTGTCGCTGTCAAGTACCTAAGGTCAGGATTGAAAATGAAAATGCAACAATCGTTGGTTCTAATCAAACCGGATGGAACTGTAAGACGGGCAACTGGCGCTGCGGTACTTGAGACATTACTCGATAAAGGATATGATATCAAAGCATTCAAGGAAATGAAAGTTCCTGAATCTTTGGCAAGGGCTCATTATGATGTACATAGTGAGAAACCATTCTTTCCGTGGCTTGTTGACTTCATTACATCAGCTCCCATTTTGGCTATGATTGTTGAAGGTGACGATGCAATTCAGGGCATTCGGACTGCACTTGGGGCTACTTTTGTACAAGAAGCTGATTCAGATAGCTTACGCGGGAAATATGGAATCTGGGCTGGAATCAATTTGGCCCATGCTTCTGACAGTCCGAAAACAGCAGAAAAAGAAATCAAGTTATGGAAAGAACAAGGTGGATTAACAGAATCGGAAGATGCTTACGAGAAAGCTCGAGATTACATCGAAAAATACGGATTTCTGGATGAGCATACAACAGAGCTGCGAAATGTGGTTAAAAAAGCAATTGAAAATGAATCTACATCAGACGAAATGAAAAAAATCGTTGAACACATTTTGGAAAAAGACGCCAAAGACATCGCTGAAAGCGATATTGAAGCTTTGAGCTCTACTATACATGATTTCATACTTGAGGAAGTAGAAGAATAAGATGGAGTGACACCCGTCACTCCTCTGGCTTTTTGCCTTTTTCAAATTCATTAGTCCACTTAGTTACCCTGGGTTTCATACCCTTCTTCAACATACTAACCTTACATTTCTTTGAACAGAACCAAAGAAGGGCTCCATCCTTCGTTCTAACGTATGCGGATCCTGTTCCAGGTTCAATATCTTCTCCACAGAAAACGCATTTCTTGGTACCAACCAAGCTCAACGCCTCCTCATTTTGCGAGCTTCACGCTCTGTCTCTCGAAGAATAAGTATATCTCCTTGTCTAACCGGTCCCTTAACGTTCCGTGTCAATACTCTTCCCTTATCGCGACCTTCAAGTATTTTTACGCGAACTTGAGTTATTTCCCCGGTGACTCCCGTCCGTCCCAGTAGCTGTATGACTTCAGCCGGTATGGCTGGAGTGCTGCTGTCATTGTCGTTGCTCATTTGAACTCATCACCCGAAATAACTATCCTATTTACGGAGCGCATCTATTTTATCTACGACGTCGGATACTAAATCCTTCGCTTTTCCTTCTACAAGAATGGACGCGGCGGAAGTTGGCCTTTCGATACCAGCCGCTTCGCCGAGATTACTCTTGCTATTAACAAATATGTAAGGCACTTTCTTATCATCACATAGTCCTGGCAGAAACATGATGATTTCTGGCGGATCTACGTCTTCGGCAATTAGAACTAGCTTGGCTATTGCCCGTTCGACGGTCTTGGTCGTTTCATTGACACCTTTCTTTATTCGACCAGTTTCTCTAGCTATTTCTAGAGCTTCTAGTGCTCTCTTTTGAATCTCTTCAGTCGCTTCCCATTCAACAAAACTTGGTTTTGGCATTATTCTCTACCTCTGTTTTCACTTCATTGGCGGTGCGTGCTTAGTGACAGGTGGGTTCTAATTGGCCTGCTGCCAACTTCTTTTAAAAGTGTCGAAGCATGACAGCTAGCAGTATGCTAGCTCGTTCAATGCATTTTTGATATCTGTATTTTGTATATTTAAGTGCTCTAATATCGAGTATCGGCCTCGCTTCTTCATAATTCGAAGTGCATGATGAATATCATCAAGAAGTAGAGCCATATTCAGTTCCATCTCTTCAAGGGTAGAAGGAATGCCATTTCCCTTCAGAAACTGTTGTACTTGCACAGCATTGTATGTGGTGTATCCTGTTCTCTCAAGAAAATGGACACTCAATGGAGTTGCAAATGCTACTTGGAGCCCATGTAGCGTATGGTTTCGTCTGTCCATTGCATGAGAAATTGCATGCTCCGTTCCGGAGCATGGTCTTGAACTACCGAACATACTCATTGCCTTACCGCATTCTATTTCAGCTCTTACTAGGCTCTCTGTATCGTCGTTTTCCATAATTAATCGAAGCGCCTCGTCAACTATCATGTAGATTTCTTCATCGAGGGCTTCAATGTCTTCTTCACTTCCCAGTCTCCATTCGGGAAGACTAGAAGCCTTGCTGACAATATCTCCTAAACCCGCACGCTTGAGTTTTGCTGGTGCTTTATCTATGATCGAAGTATCTGCCACTACTATGCTAGGGGCTTTGCATTTTTTCGAGTATCGATATCCGTTTTGTACAATCGATGCTACATTGCTTGCAATCCCGTCATGTGAAGCAGCAGTTGGCACCGATATCCACTCAAGACCGCTATCCTTGGCCATGAGTTTGGCTACATCAATACTCCTTCCCCCACCAAATCCGATGATAATATCGTGACCGGTGATATCTTTCTGTTTTCCCGCATGATAATCGCTTGCTAGCTGCCAACCCATATCCTTGCTTGTGCAGTTCAATAATTGGTCTTGGTACTGTGAGAAAATATGCTCATCTGTGGCCACAATGGGATATTCATAATCGCTAAGGATGTCGCCCAAGCTGTCTAAGGCTCCTTCTGCAATTATGACCTTCTTGGGCACTATAGGCGACATGATATCTGCTCCCGCTTTCAAACTTGTACCTGCTTGTTAAGCTCTTCTATGACGCGCGAAATCCAGTATCCACAATCTGTCTTTCCATCATTTTTAAGTACCGGCCAATAACGGCCTATTCAACTACGGGTTAGTGTTATCTCTGAAACACATCAGCTGATATGCTTGCAGTCGGACATAGAAGATACGAGAGAGAGATATGAAGTACGTTAAAGTCGCGCTCATGGGACCCGGGTATGCGGGTAAATCAACTCTCATTCGGCTTCTTACCGACAACAATTCTCAGAAGCTGGACTCTAACTACAAACCAACAGCTGGCATGGACTGTGGCACGATTACTCTTGATAGTGCAACAAAGGTAACCTTGGTAGAAATGGGCGGTCAAAAACACTTCGAATTCATGTGGCCAGATTTTATGCAAGGTAGTGAAATGGTTGTCGTCGTCACGGAGAGTAACCCCAAAGCAGTACTGAAAACTAGGCAGCTGCTGCACAAGTACAGTGATTTACTCAGCGACAAACAAGTTATAGCAATTGCAAACAAACAGGATCTTCCGGATGCGATGCGCCCAGAATCTGTACAGGATTTGCTTGATGTGCCTACTTATGGGATGGTAGCAATAGATCCCAAACAGAGGTTACACGGATACAAATTGTTAGTCAAGGGTCTTCAAGGCATGGTAAAAATAGCTGCCTAACCGTGGAAATAATTACTGAGCAATTTTCAATTCGCCTTAGGACAAGCCTTTTATACATTTCAATTCGAGGCAACATTACCCAGGACACGGGCGAGTGAGCCGTTTCGTCATTTGAGAACTACGGCGAGTCCGTCCGGGATGTTGTCTTTTGGGTAGCAATTTCACCACGGCAAGGTGTAATAATGGAACTCACGATAATCGACAAGCAGCCGGATAAGATTCAGTTCCTAGTTGAAGGTATAAGTGCTGCATTCGCCAACGCGCTGCGACGAACTATGCTTATGAGAGTCCCAGCTATGGCAATAGACGAAGTGCTTATTCTCGAAAATACAAGTGTAATGTATGATGAGATGCTTGCGCATCGTTTAGGCCTTATCCCCTTAGTCACAGACTTAGAGGCCTATAATCTTCCCGAGGAATGTGATTGTGAAGGGAAGGGTTGTAGTCTTTGTCAATGTACGCTGACTCTTGAGAAAGAAGCTATTGACGAAGAGACAATGGTCTATTCTGGTGATCTTTCTTCTCAGGATCCAGAAGTGGTTCCTGCATCAGATGATATACCGCTTGTAAAAATCGCACCAAACCAAAGACTGATCATTGAAGCTTATGCCCGACTTGGCACAGGTCAAGAAAATGCGAAATTTCAACCTGTTGCTACTGTTGCGTACAAATACGTTCCTGTAGTTAGTGTTGACAAATCGAAGTGTGAAATGTGCGGCGATTGCGTAGACATTTGTCCAAAGGACATTCTTGTCATTGAAGATGATACAATTACCATGCAAAATACACTTGAATGCAGTCTTTGTGAAGCTTGCATGAAAGTCTGTGAACCTGATGCAATACGAATTGAATCGAAAAGCGGCAGCTTCCTCTTTACGGTTGAATCATCGGGCGCTTTACCGCCCGAGAAGATTATCGAAGTTGCGACTGATATAATGAAAGAGAGAATAGGTGTTGCTCTTGACTACGCCAATTCATTGTGAGGCGATTCTTTATGGTAAGAACAGGACCAAGTAATCCAAACACACGTGCACTCATCAATTCACTGAAGAAGACTTCGACAAAGCATGATGTCGGGATATGGAGCAGAGTAGCAGAATTAGTATCTCGCCCGGCAAGGAAACGTCCAGTAGTTAATATTGGCAAAATAAATCGACATACTGAAGAAGGCGATACTGTCGTTATCCCGGGCAAGGTATTAGGATCTGGTGTACTCCGTCACAAGGTAACTATAGCGGCTCTCAATACTTCAAAGAGTGCTGCATCCCATATAGCGGGGGCGGGAGCATCACTCATTACAATTCAAGAGCTGCTGGAGAAAAATCCGAACGGTTCCGACATTATTGTATTGACATAGGAGGTTAATGATTATGAATTCAGTCAAAATTTACGACGCGGATCACATGGTTGTCGGGAGATTAGCTTCAAAGGTGGCAAAAGCTGCTCTGATGGGCGATGAGGTAGTTATTGTGAATGCCGAGAAAGCAATAATAACAGGAAATAGAGAATCTGTTATTCGATCTTTCAAGGAGAAACATCAAATCAAAACCTCATATAATCCAAGAAGAGGTCCATTTCACCATCGGCGACCCGACAAATTGGTACGCCGGGTTATTCGAGGTATGCTGCCATGGCCAAAGCCACGAGGAAAGAAAGCTTTCAAACGAATCAAAGTCTATATTGGTGTACCACGAAAATACGAAGACAAGGAGAAGATTGTACTGGAAAGCTCACGCTATGACAGCCTCAGAAGGCGGTACGTAACAGTTGCAGATTTGAGCCAAGAATTAGGCTGGCACAAGATGGAGGTTGCATAGAATGCGTGTTGTTGTTACTGCTGGTAAACGAAAAACAGCTATTGCAAAAGCAACAGTCAAAGATGGTAAAGGCAGAATCCGAATCAATGGGCATCCTTTACCTATTTACGAGCCAGAAGTTGCTAGGCTTAGGATGATGGAACCATTGCTTCTGTTCGGCGATGGTTGGAGAGATTATGATATCCGGGTACGCGTTAGCGGGGGTGGCTTCATGGGTCAGGCTGACGCTGTACGGATGGCTATTGCCACCGGACTGGTACGAATGAGTCAGAATTTTGAAGCTCGTTCTCGGATGATTGAACATGACAGAACAATGATTGTAGGTGATCCTCGACGAACTGAACCAAAGAAGTTTGGTGGCCCATCAGCTCGGAGCAGGTATCAGAAATCATACAGGTGATATTGCGATGATTATTCCCGTACGTTGCTTTACATGTGGAAAAGTAGTGGCTGACAAATACGAGGAGTTCAGGCGCAGAGTTAGGCAAGGTGACGACCCTGCCCAAGTGCTGGATGACCTAGGCCTTGAAAGATATTGTTGCCGCCGAATGCTTCTCTCACATATTGATGTGATTGACAGCTTCATGGCTTTTGCTACCACCGAAGCGGAGAGTGCATAACATGAGCGAGGAAGATGTAGCTTCCATTGATGTAACTGAAGTAGATTTGCTAACCTCCATGGACAAGTACCTAGCTGCGGGCTGTCACATTGGAACACAGGTCAAAACACAAGATATGGAGCCATTTGTTTACAGGCAGCGTCCCATAGGCCTGTTCGTTCTTGACGTCCGTAAAACTGACGAGAGAATCAGAACCGCAGCCAAGTTTCTGTCTCGCTTTGATGCTGAAAAAATCGCTATCGTTTCTGGCCGTGTCTACGGTAAACAACCAGTAGAAACATTCAGCTATTATATCGGTTCCCGCGAATTTACTGATAGGTTCGTCCCTGGTACTTTTACGAATCCAAACATTAGCGGCCCGAAATCCTACGTAGAACCAGAGGCTGTCCTTCTTACTGACCCCAGAACAGATAGACAGGCACTTACTGAGGCTGCTAGGATTGGTGTGCCTGTTATTGCACTCTGCGACACTGACAATCATACCCGTAACGTCGACTATGTTATACCCTGCAACAATCGTGGACGGAAGTCGCTTGCGCTGGTGTATTTCTTACTTACGCGACAAATACTCCGAGAGCGCGGGGATATCCCGCGAGATGAGGAAGTTATTTTCTCACCAGAGGACTTCGAGCCAGAGATTCGTACGGCTTTCCTCTAGTGGAAGAATCGGTATGTATTGTTAAGTACAATAAGAAAAGATGATTGGTGTCAGGTTCTTTCTGACACCAACTCTTGCTAGTTTCTTCTGATATTCCCATATCGTAGAATTGGTTTACTATTCTGAGATTGAAATAGTGCCGTTATCGGCATCGACTTCTAGTTCTTGTCCAGTTTCGATGGAATCCAATTCTATTTGATCGACAGCAGGAATTTCTGAGATGATACATCCCACGGCCACAACCGGGTCTGTTGATTCATTGATTATGGCTCGAGGTGCCATGTCTGCTTTCTTCAGTGAATAGAGTACATACGATCCTACAGTAGAGCCTTTTCCTGTTGGGAATACAAGCACCTTTCCAGCAACTGATTTGCCTTCTAGTTCGTGTCCCTTTTCGACTACGACTCCTGTATCAGGATCGACTCCGCCGTAGAAACTGATATCGTCACTAGTTACGAGTGCTTCCCCCGCAGCTTTTCCTTTGAATATCTTTCTTCCTTGTAGTTTCATTCTACCGCCTCCTCGATGCATTCTTCTAGTTTTCTGATTTCCGTCTTGAAGTTGTTCTTTCCTCTGGCATAGAAACAGGCCTTCGCTGAATTTGTCATTAAGCCCGTGAATCGTCCTTTTAATGGTGCAACTGCACAGCAAGCATCACTAACAAGAAACGCTCCTGCATTCTCTATGGTATCATAGTATCCCATTTTCGTGGCAAGATCCTTAGTTGGTTTCGCGGTGGTAATCCAAACCGTTTTTCCATCTGCAACTCTTTTCCCGTCAAGTAATTCAGCAACTTTCTCAATTTCCTTGATACTGGCATGTGGACAGCCGATGCTAATGAAGTCGATTTCAGCGTCCTCATCATCGAGCTGTGCTCTGGCTTCTGTCATATCCTCTTCCGTTACAATCTCTGTACGGGATGGGATTTGTGTTCTATTCGGCGTAATTCCCTCCATATGGAACAGTGCTATCCCGCCAAAAGTAGCGATTGATGCGCAGAAGGATTTGAGCTGGTCAGTCGTTGCATCGTTTATTCCAGTAATATACGGTATTTCCTTCCGTGTTCGTTTTCCTATTACTTCACCAAGAAGGCCAAAATCATCTGTATTCTCAATTTGGGCTTGGACGTCGTATTTAACTTCTGCCTGCCTATTTTCCTCCAGATGGAACCCATATTCAGCTGTTCTACCGGTAAGGGCAGCAGCTAGGGCACTAGGCCCGCCTTCCCTGTTTGTTCGAGCCCCAATTACAGAATTTGCAAAACACACGGCCGAAGATTCGGCCCATGCAATGTGTTCTCCATAGTGGGGTAAGTTTCCTATCAGGTAGGGTGTACATGTGCATGTAGTAATCACACCCATTCGTGAGAATGCTTCTACAACTCGTTGCTGATTCTCAGCAAAGTCGGGGGGAATGCCGTGTTTTTTCCATTCGTCAAGATCCATCCCTGCGGGGTTTAGTGTTGTAAGAACCCGTGTCTGTCCGTCCTCCGCCATTTCTGCCAAGTATTCTAAACCGGCTTCTCCCAAGTTGTGGTATGAAACACCAGCTATTTGCACACTGGATACTGGGATGAGCCGCTCAGATCCATATATTTCACCAAGCGTAGTAATGATTTGCATGGCTTTTTGTGTCGCATTCCCATATTCTCCAGCAATCATGGCTTCTTCTTGTTCAGTTAATTCTAGTCCCATTACTAATCCCTCAGGAATTTATTAAGGTCAACGTCAGGAAACCTCGCTTTCTTGAAGCTTTTTCCTTTTGTCTCCAATGGCTTTGTACAATCAAAACCAATCTTTGTTGTAATCTTAGTACCTGGTTTTGCACTAGGATCCAACGAGCTGCCCGGCTCTGGATCCTTAATCAACATGTCCGTGTCTCCTTGGAATCTTAGGGCAAATGCCCACTCACGTTCCTGTTCATTGTAGATGTCAATGTCTTTATCATATACCCAGACATGCTTACCACTGCTATGCCCAGCGAAAGCACCTTGAATTGCTTTGATGCCATCATCTTCATTTTGCTTGTTTATACTAACTGCGATGTGTAACCAACTTGAGCCTCCCGGCGTCAGGTTTACATCACGAACATCTACTCCACGCTTCTTTATTTCTCGATATACTGTTGGTTCGCGAGGCATCCCCATCAGCACTTTATGTTCAGCTCTTCCAGGCAGGAGAGCTTGCCAGATTCCGTTCTTCCTGTGAGTAATTTTCTTGACTTTGAAGACCGGCTCTTGCCGTACAACATCAACAGTCTCAGTCAAATCTATGAACGGGCCTTCGTCTGCTTTTTCGTCGAGTATAACTGTCCCCTCTAAAACGAACTGGGAGTCAGCCGGAATCATCAAATCCACAGTCTCAGCTTTCGTAATTCTAATTGGGCTAAGTGCATTAGCGATTTCCAGCTCATTCACACCAGTTTCTACTGATGTTGCAGCAGCAACGAGAATTTCAGGTGTGTTTCCGATACAATATGCTACATCAACTTCACCATTTCTTTCTAGGAACGTATGAAAGTCTCTTCCCCTGACAACCCGTGTCACCATTTCATCATTGTCAATTTGCATTGCTCTATGGAAATCGAGATTCTGTCCGTATTCTGGATCCGCCGCAACAACAACTCCAGATGATATATACGGTCCTCCATCTACCTCATTATGCTTGAGTATCGGCAACTCATCCAAATTAACTGTATCACGAACGACTTCCTGACATGGAGCATTATCTATCTCTTCAGGTGGCGATTTCTCCTCAATTGCTTTCGTCAACGTTGGAATGAGCTTCTCCACACCAATGCCGAAGTAGTCTGCTATCTGATTCTTGGTGCAGAATAGGTTGCCTGCTACTTGAAATGATGAATCTGACACATTCTCAAACAATGCAGGTCTAGGCTCAAGAGCTTTGAGTATCCCAGCAATTTCCAGTTTCTTTGAGGCGGGCTCAGCTACAACTTCAATTTTGCCCTGTTTCCTTAATCCTTCAATGTGGTCTTCAAGTGCCATTCTTCAGCCTCCTGTTTAAAGTCCAAATGCAGTTATCCATACCCCCGCCGCACCTGCTTCTTCAAGCGATGATGCGATTTCTTCAGCCGTTTCTTCATTTTCGGCCAAAGCTATCATATTCCCTCCTCTTCCTGTTCCGGTAAGCTTTGCTCCCAAAGCACCTGATTCTCTGGCGACTGCTGTTAAATCATCGAGTTCTTTGCAAGATACAGTCAAATCTTTCAAGAGTTCATGATTCTTGTTCATATACTCCCCTACTTTCTTGGTTTCAAGGTTGACAAGTGCTTCTCGTGCATCATGAACCAACTGCTCATACTCTTCTGCTATCTTATCGAACCAAGAAGGATTTTCCTCTTTCTTTGAGCGAACATCTCCTACGACTTCGACAGTACTAGCTGTTAAACCTGTGGATCCAATCACGAGGTTCACTGCTTCGTCCAATTTTATCTTCTCGAAAGTTGGGGGTCCACCATCCAAATCTCTTTCGTACCAAACCAAACCTCCGAAGGTTGAAGCTGTGTTGTCTATCCCTGATGGAGTACCATGGTATGCTTTTTCACCTTCATAAGCTGCCTCATTGATTTGTTCATCATTCATTCCAAGTTCAAATTCATCATTCAGTGCTCGTGCTAGAGAAACACAACTTGCTGCACTTGCACCGACACCAGAGGCACACACTAAATCCCCACCAAATTCGATACGGATTCCTTCATCAGAAAGATCCACACCACAGAAATCAATCACGTTTTCGATTGAATCCTTCTGCTGGTCCAGTTTCTTCTTTTTGTATCCCGGTACGGCTGGCCGATTATCATCAAGAGTCCAGCCAGGAGATTCTTTTCTTCTGACTTTAGCAACTGTTTCGGACTCGATACCGGCAGCCAAAGCCGGGAGACCGTACACAACGAAATGTTCTCCAAACAATATTGACTTGCCTTTTCCGGAGCCTGTTCCCATCTTCACACACTTTCTTCTATAGACTTGTTATGAGCTGGTACTTTATCGCTACTTTTGAAAATTTCCATCGACAAATTTGCAAGTCTGAGTGACTTTGCGGTTTGAGTTGTCCCAAATTAGCTCTTACCTTCTAGGAGATGAACCACTATAAGTATCATATGATAGATGGGGTTTCGGCCTTTGATCCATGGATTTTGCCAAGTATCAGTGCTTTCAATGCAATCCATTTCGATGGGACCAAATCGAGTGGGCTGATACTCATTAGTTTGCAGAGAGCAGACATAGTTCGGGCCAATGAATTGCATGAGGGGCTTAGTAGTACATTCGATTTTCCAACCTTTGATGCAAGGTAATCTTTGGTTTCTTTTATTGCACAGTCTCCAACAATCAATACGGGGCCATGAATTGTGTCTAACGTTTCTATATCATGTCCTTCCCCCATGACGATATCAAAACCCCCTTTGCCTCCATAGTCATAGTATAGCAGCTGGACGAGCATACGCGTATTAAGCTCGCACCCCTCTGGGCACAGTTTCTTTGTACCTTTGAGAACTCTAACATCATCAGGGAATACATCCAAGGTGCGAGATGGATATCTTTTTGTGAACCGTGACACCTCGCCTTTCAAGCCATCAAGAACTGAGCTGATGTCCTGTGCTTTGGCAGCGAGTGCAAGGTGTTTCACTTCTTTAATTTCATATCCCAGAACTTTTGCTCCGACTGCATCGACATGGAGCGTATTTGTTCCTCCTATGAGAATATCCAATTGTTCGATGCATTCGTCTAGGAATTGCTGAAGAGGATAGTGACCATGAAATACAGCGTGTGTTCCATCGATGATGGTGTAATCGGGTTTGAATAGAGAATATAGATCTGCTAGAACCTGATGCAAGCCTTCATCATGATTCCGGGATCTATCGGTATGGCTTAAGAATGCCATCTGGTTTTTGATTCCAAGAGTCACCGTTGTCATTGGATGCGTTTTCAGCTTTGGTACAGATATGTACAACGAATCCCTTTCCCCAGAAGTGAAATTCCTTGCAATCAACTCAGGGATTTTCACCTCTTCGCCTACTGTTGGGAGAACAACCGTTGTATGTGATTTCTCATCCAGATAGACTGCCTTTGCCCCTGTGTCATCAAGTACTTCTTTGTATCCTGTACATTCGAAAACAAGTCTGGTCATGTTGCCCTGTGTGGAATTCTCCATAAGGTATACCTGTTCTGCCCCATTTTCATAGAAGAAATTGATTACCGCTCGGAGCAGCTTGGGATGCGTATATGAATATGGCTTGAAGTCTACGCCATTTGGTTTGATATAGACTTGTTCCCTTTCTTTCATTAAAGGTTGGTTCTTTCCAATCTTCTGGAACAAATCCTCAACTGCTTGTCGAAGACCGTTTTTTACATCTTGGATGATTACATTGCTCAACTCTACCATCCTACTATCATTCACGTCACAAGAAAAAGCTGGTGGGCCGGGTGAGATTTGAACTCACGACCACGCGGACCCGAACCGCGAATCCACGCCACTCTAGCTCCAGCACGAAAATGTGGTAGAGTAGCTAGACCACCGACCCAATTGCTTAAGGCACTGAGGTTCTTGGTTATCATTTAATCATTTCGACCAATCGGTTTCGCAAGAACCGCACAGTCCCCAAATATGTGCCCTGCGTGCTGAATACTTTAGATTTTATCAAATTGGCACAGCCGTTGTCGAAGATTGGCCCTCTGAACGTGGATTCTGGGCTATCAACGGGGATGCCTGACACAAGCTTGTTGAAACTCGGTAGGGTGACAAGAATCCCCTGATTCAGGTTCTCATCAATAGATAAATCAAGATTCTTCTGAACACATGTTCTATTCAATCTTGAACTAAGAGTAACGGGTATTGATTTCGACCGTCTTCTAATCGTTCTATGTAGAGCACTTGAAGAAACAGCTTTCAGATTACTCAATGCTGGGTGATTGTGTCCCGCAAGTATCAAATCGGCACTAAGCACCTCTGGGGACGGCCACGCATGACCGTGGATTAATCCTACTGATGAATCGCCCTCCCATATCAACTTCCCTTTGCTTCCATGTAATGCAACATCTCTAGGCATGAGAGCTTCTAAATCCCCATCGTGATTGCCTAGTACAACAGCGACTTCAGTCTTCTCAGTCAAGCCCTCCATGAACTTCGGTATTCTCTGCCAATTAAAAGATACGTCCGCACCGAGAGAATGCTTGACATCACCAATGAGATAGAGTTCCGTTACGTTGTATTTCTCTATCAAGGTGTGTATCTCTTCTAACATTAACTCATCTTGGGGTGGGAACTCTGCTCCTGTCGACTCGGATAGTTTAATGTGCCAGCCAAGGTGAAGGTCCGCAATTACGAGATAGCAATTCTCATCCCCCGTTAGAACCACTGCCTTTCCATCAATTGTATTTTTCATTATCAATCTATGTTTCCTATAACAATTTTAACATCATCATATGTAGAACTAGTTGAGTCACATGCCACTTAGTGCCTATGAAACAAAGCGCCTCTCTCAGAAAGTGTTGGAACAACACGATATCGAGTATTTCAAGCAGAAATATGGCAAACGTTTCATAAGAGCCCTGAGAGCAGTTGAAGAAGGCCGTGTTCATAAATACCTCTTCAATGAGGGTGAAGCCGTTCGATGGATTGTAGAAGGCAGTGAAGGAGATTACTTGGTGTTCCCCGATACATTTTGCACGTGTACGGATTTCTATCAATCTGTTGTGATAGATCGTGCTGTTGACATGTGTTATCATCTGTTGGCACAGAGAATTGCTGAGCTACGTGGTGAATACACGACCATAACTGGCACCGAGGTCGAAAGAAGAAAGTTCAGTAATATATGGAGAGGATCGGGTTGATCGGTCTCCACGAATGTTGGATATTCGTCTTCCCAAAATGTATGCCCTGTTGAGAAAGCCTTAAAACTTTCACTAGATTTTGCACGCTGTCTGAGTAAGACGGCAGGTATCGGAATATGTCATATTTTAGAACGGATTCGCGGATAGTTTTAGCATTGGTAGCTGTACTACTTGTGTCAACAGCGCTACAGACTCCGGCAAAAGCTCAGACGGAGAACCTAGACCCTGTTGTCGTTATGTATGATGAGAGTCATTTACAACAGTTTTCTGCCAATGATGAGGAAGACGGAATCAAGCTGATGTTGGACTTGGTAAATGATTCGAGCAGATACATTGTAAGAATCAACGAGGAACAACCACTCAATTCGACCACACTTAGTGGTGTTGATATTCTAATACTCGCCGACCCGGATAATTCTGAGCCTTTTGAGAACGAGGAGATTTCAGGAATATCTGATCTGCTTTCCAATGGTAGTTCACTTCTTGCTCTGGGTGATCCGAAGATTGCGCAGAATTCTACCTACTGGAGTGAAACACCATTCAGAGACTTAGGTGAAAACAATGCATTGAACGAATTGTTCTCTTCCATAAATATGACCGGCGTCAGATTTAGTGTTAACGAAACCGAGTCAGGTGTTATACGCCCCGATTCGCTTTTCGATTATGAACATGCGTTGAACGAAACATTTCCCCAAGTGGTTGAGCTGGATGCTACAACATGGGATACGCAACACCCTATTTTCAACGACATCAATCGTCTGGTTACAATGACTGCAACTTTGAAACCAATAGATGCACCAAGTGCTATAGCAACTGGCTATGAGACATCATTTGCACAGTACCGAAAGGGCCCGAACACCTTTGGAAATATCACATTTCCAAATATGACCCTCTCCGAATACGAGGAAAAGCCGCTATCCTATTCTGCCATCAACGGAACCTTTCCACCGTGGCTATCTGCCTTTCAATTCAACGATAGCCGAGTTGTGGTTGGTGGATCAACAATAATGTTCTCTGGGAGAGTGCTTGATTTGCCTGAAAGCGATGACAGGTCAAACGAACAATGGTTCTATCAAGCAGATAACTCACGCCTTTTCATGAATATACTGAACTGGCTTTCAGAGGATTTCGTTAGTGCTCCGGGAGCAATGTATCCTCTTCTTGTAATTTCTTCGGTGATATTGTTGATTGGAGTAGCATTCTACGTCTTCAAGAAGGTCCGGTAAGGTCGTTTACGGCCAATCTGGACTCCTCACTCCAGATTGTACAATGATTTGTTCAACAGTATGCCGCAAACGTCCGATATTCTTCCCCTCCTTGGCTGAAATAGGCACGATAATTGGTTCCCGGCTCGGCATATATTCAAGTAATCTTCTCCTTAGATAATCCAGTTCAGCCCCCCTTTCCCTCTTCTTGAGTTTGTCCATTTTGTTTGCAACGACAATTACGTTAGATGCTATCTCAGAGAGGAATGTGTAGAATTCAACATCAATGGGTATTTCCCCTCTGGAACTCCAACGCTCATACAATTCTCTAAATAACGATATGTCAATAATCAATACCGCAAGAAGGATGTCTTCGCCCCATTCTTCCAGCTTCCTTATAATCGATGTCTTGGTTTGTTCGATTCTCTTCTTGCTTCTCCCTGCCATGAAGCCAAAACCTGGGATATCTACCATCAACACGGAACCCATATCTATCTTGATTTCCTTTCTCGTGCTACCTGGCTTCTTTCCAACTGTTACATCTCTACCAGTCAAATGTCTTATTACACTGCTTTTTCCAACGTTGCTTCTACCTGCAAACACAACGAGCGGTTTCATATTAATCCCAAAATTGACGAGTTCTTGCGTATTGCCTTTCAGCTTTGGATATCTCTCTGAGTAAGGATATTCTATCTTTTGTGTTGGGCCCTAATATTCTGGCTGCAGTAGTTGGACCAATTCCCCTGCCCGCAAGCGTAAATAGAGCCTTCTTTCCATAACTGGCTACCAGGCTGGAAGTGAGATTCGCCTTTTCTAGGACCTTCTTGTCCTTTTCTGTCAGTTCTTCGCCACGATGCGCTTTTTCCAAGGTCTTCTCCAATCTAGTAGATGCTGCTCTTTCAGTTGCAATCATCTTTGAACCACAAGCGGGGCATCTTATATTCGATTCCAGTGTCGAAATAGTTCTTACCGTATGCCATACACAATTGGTACAGACCAGCTTCACCCTTTGGGATTCTAGACGTCCCTGCATCACGTTCAAGATTTCTCGCTCTTCTGTGACCTCGCCAATAACTTCAAATCGAGTACGAGTCTCAACAATAAGATTAGCAAGACAAGATGGCTGTTGCCTATCCACACATAGAATCTCAATCTTCCCATGTTGAACCTGTTGGAAGATGCTGGCTGCCTTTTCTTCGTTTAGTTTATCCTCCAGAACTTCTGCTACCGCAGTAGCGAATACTGGTGAATTCTCGAAGCTCTCCATGAGACGATTTACTGGGAGCGAGATAACTTGAGCATCGCGTTGAATGACGCCCATTCTTCTAGCAACATGAATGAATCTGGATTCAAGTGTTCGTGTTTTCTTAAGTGCCATTCTCAAAATAGCAGACACTTGCTCTGGTGTGTATTCTTGGAATGAATCATAGACTAATTGCCCATCGAGAGTTTCGTCAGAGGTTAGCAGTATCCTGTACGGATCACTTTCAGCCGCAATATCGGCTCCCACTCTTGTTCCGATTAGTGCGGAGAGAATTGTCGAAAGAGTATCATTCGTTTTGGTACCGAAAGGAGTGTGGAGGACAAGCCCACCTGGGAAAGTCTCTACAATGAGTAGATTAGGCTTGGGGAGCATACCAAGCTCATTGACTGCTTGTTGAATCGTCTCAGTGACATACTCCACAGCATTTCTTTCAAGTCCATACGAAGATGTAAGCCAGTTACTGGATTTCTTCTTGCCCCTCCGAATTATGTCATTCATCACCTGGGACACCTCGGATGCTACATTGTATGGCACAGGAATATTTTCGCCAATCCAATGTGGAGCTTCTGATTGTCTTCCTCCCGCCGGGGCACAGATGATTTCCTCGTCTTCAACGGCTATTATTTCCCATGGCTTACCTCGAATCACAAAAACATGACCCGGCTCAAGACTACTAACATAGTCCTCATCCAATACTCCAACGGGTGCCCTTGTTGCAGCATCAACAACTACAGACTGTTGAACATCTGGTATTGTTGAGAGATGTGTATAGTAGAAAGTAAGCACTTTCCAGCCGCGAGATAGGATTTCGTCATGAAGGCGAATATACCTTCTTCTTTCCATGAAATGGAGTAACTCTACTAGTTGATTCTTGTCTACGTCCTCGAATGCATAGGAACGCGTTACGATATTGAGTAGGTTTTCTATGGAAATCTCTTCTTTGTCAAGCAATATCCCACATATTTGGTGGCATAATACATCCCACGCATGACTTGGAACCTGTGCTTCTTCTACTCTGTTCAGTCTAGCGCGTCTGAGTATTACTCCTGCCTCCAATACATCGTCGATATTTACAGTAGCAAGGATTATTCCCTTTGCGATGCCCTTCAGGGTATGCCCCGATCTCCCTATTCGCTGCAACCCTCTGGATACCTGCCGAGGGCTAGAGTATTGTACCACCAAATCTGCTTCTCCTATGTCAATTCCAAGTTCTAGACTCGATGTTGCTATGATGCCCTTGGAGATCCCATCCTTCAATTTCTGTTCTGCTTCTACTCTTGCTCCCTTTGCTAGAGAGCCGTGATGGACATCAAATTCAAAACCTGGTTCAAGCATTCTCATTTTGGAACCGAGAACCTCTGTGAATGACCTCGTATTGGTGAAAACTAGAGTCGAATTGTGGCTATCAATAAGATCTATTATTCGCCGAAGACGTGCCATCGAATGAGATGGGTAGTATATTTTTCTTCCAAGTTTACGATCCTCCGATGTGGGGGTTGGCATTTCAACCTTCAAATCCATTCTTCTAGCGTTATAGCCCGCCCAGATTATCTTTGATTTCCCATCACGGGTCTCTAGCAAATCAGCAACTTCTTCCGGGTTTCCTACTGTGGCTGATAACCCAATCCGCTGTACTTCTGATTCAGTGAGAGCATCTAACCTTTCAAGACCCAAGCTCAGTTGAACTCCTCGTTTTGTACCTGCGAGCTCATGAACTTCATCAATAACGACAGCGAAAACTGTCTTCAAATGATACCTCAGTCGTTTTCCAGGAAGGATTGCTTGCAGTGTCTCTGGAGTCGTTATTAACAGATTAGGTGGTTTGATTGCTTGTTTTCTTCTTTGGTACTGTGTGGTGTCACCATGCCTCACATCAACAGTAATTCCGAGATCCTCGCAGAGATGCTGGATTCGATGAAATACATCCCTATTTAACGCTCGAAGAGGGGTAATGTATAGAACATAGAATCCGAATAAATCCTGCTTCAAGCTTTTTGTGTACAGAATATTCAATAAAGGTAAAAGCGCGGCTTCTGTTTTTCCGCTTCCTGTTGGTGATAATAGAAGGGCGTTCTCTCCATCGAGAATAGTCGGTATGGCTTCACCTTGAATTGGCGTTGGCTCTCTTATCCCCTGATCGTATAACCGCTGAGTGAGCTCTCCCGATAGAGAGTCGAAGGTGTTCATGGGGAAGGCTTCCGAGATTCCAAATCGCGCAGTTTGTTTATTAGAATGCGTATATCAGTTGAAAATGTGACATCAGCTGTTTCTTTCTTCGCTAATAGGAACTCTCGGGCTTCAGAAAGTGTCTTCGTTTCTCGAATTGCCCTCTCTACCAACTCTCTAATCTCGCGCAAATGCGAGATATATGGTCCGGCCAGCTCAAAAGATTCTTGGAGCATTTCTCTATGGGTCAAAATCAGACTCTCTCAGAGTCTACTCTTCTTGCTCCTCTCCATATACTGAATAAGCTAGAATAATCAGTAATGCAGCTATGGCCATGGCGTTTATGATAATTCCTACAATCTCGGTTTGCATGATACTCAAGTTGCCTCCTTGAATTTTACTTATAATCGTTCTCAATAGCCATCTATTAAAACTACATGAAATCTACTAGGGAGATTCATTCATAGTATTGGTCGATGAACTCACCATAGATGTCTACTGCCTCGGTCAGTGGGTTTACCTCGTCGATTTTCATTTCCAAACCACAGGAACCACACTTGACACTTGCTATATGTTCATCCTTGAATACATCAATTTTGATGGCAGTCTTTCCGCAGGCTGGACACGGATATACCGTGGGAAGTCTTCTTCTTGAGCGGCTACTGGATCTTCTACCCATACTATTCACCCCTAATTCTCTTAGAACTGGACAAGATAGGCTCTGAGAGAAATCGAGCATGTTGAGCCGCAAAATTGAGAATTTAAGGATTTTGTTAAGGGGTTTCATTTCCAAAGCTCTGTCTGATGAAAGCTTTAATATCGGACTGTCTGGTGCATCTCTGTGATGAACGATTTATCGCCGAATGAACAATGTGTACTCGAAATACTAGAGCATGAAGGGCCGTTAAGTACTGCGGAACTCATCAAAACATCTCGTTCTAGCGAGTACTCCCATCTTTGTTCTGGTTGTGCAGGTGGAGACGCAATTCTTACCGCCGCCAAGAGCCTCCTTCATAGTGGTTCTATCACGCGGAATCTTGACAAAGATGGTTACCGCTGGGATATGAAGGTTGAATGATGTGAATGACTGACAAGGAATGGAAAGAGGTTAGGAATGAATTTCCAGTTCTAAATCGGAAGATCAACGGCCGTGGGATTGTTTACCTAGATAGCGCCTGCATGGCTTTGAAACCCAGAATCGTCATAGACACTATGAACGAATACTATGAACGATTTCCCGCTTGTGGGGGGCGCAGTGTTCACAAACTTGCTGAGGAAGTTTCCAATGCCTTCTCTCAAGCTAGAGAAGACTTTGCTCGTTTCATAGGTGCATCCCGTCCCGAGGAATGTATCTGGACTAGAAACGCTACAGAATCCATGAATATGGTGGCTCGCGCACTTCGCATTCCACGTGGTTCTAAAATTGTGACTACTAGTCTGGAACACCATAGTGGTTCCCTTCCCTTTGTCGAACGAGCCAAAAGAGATAATCTTGAAGTTGAGGTTGTCAAACCTAATAACGACGGTATCTTCGACATTGAAGACTGGAAGAGTGCTATCGACTCGAGAACCAGAATAGTCTCTATCGTACACTCATCAAATGTTACTGGGACAATAGCACCCATCAAAGAAATCGTCGAAATCGCTCACGATTGTGAAGCACTTGTACTTTCTGATGATGCTCAGTATGCTCCACATCATCCACTTGATGTTAGGAAGAACGGTGTTGATTTCTCAGCAATTTCTGTTCACAAAATGTGTGGTCCAACGGGAATGGGTGTACTTTATGGTAGATATGAACTACTAGAAGAGATGAACATGTTTCTTCATGGCGGTGATACGGTACGCGATGTACGTTTTGACGATGAGAAAATAGAACCTGAATATTTGCCCCCTCCCGAGAAATTTGAGGCTGGTTTACAGAATTATGCTGGAGCTATTGGTGCAGCAGCTGCAGCGAATTATCTGGATTCAATAGGAATGGACCGGATTGAGAGACACGAAAAAGCACTTCTCGATGTTCTTCTATCCGAACTTGGGTCCATGGAACATGTACGTATTGTCGGTCCAAAGTCCGTAGACAAAAGAACCGGACTCGTTACTTTCAGCATAGATACTGTTGGCTCCGCTCATGATGTGGCAACATACCTTAGCTCTGAGCGAAATGTATTCATTCGCTCGGGTGCTCACTGTGCGAATCCTTTCCATTACCAAATTGGGATTCCACCAGAGAAAGGCACCAACAGGGCAAGTGTCTATCTTTACAATAACAAGGAAGATGTCAAGACTCTATTGAATGGCATTGCTGATTTCATTGAAATTACCTCCTAACTCAAAAGACCCGAGATGCTTCTCTTCAACCGCTTAATCTCGTCTACTGGATCTGCGAAATCTAGGTTAGAAGCGGATAGATTAATGGAATCTCTGTATTTTTTGACTCTTCCTTGTACCACAACATACTTTCCAAGAATCTTGTCTGAATGTTTATCCAATGGTTCTGTTTGATTTCCTGACTCGGATATCATCTTATTTGCTTCTGCAGCAGTCAGACCAAGCAACTTCTCCCCGGTTTGACCGAAGAGGGTTGTTCTGATTGATCCCGAACCATCATCAATGGTGATATTAAAAAGCATTCTAGGTTCTGGTTCTTTTATCTCTCCACATACCCTGCAACTGTAGTTTCCATCTTGTTCCTGTACTTTCTTGTTACACTCAGGACATGCCAAATAGATGGGACTTGTTTGCCCGATTGAGACTATTATTCCACAGACCTCAACATACTTTCGTTCGTCGTCTTCGTCAATATCATCAATGATTACTCTACCTGCACGGACAGGTCCAGTGGTCGTTATTGTAGATGTGTCCAGCTGGTCGAGATTGGAATCTCCGGGATTCCGTTCTACTTCTGCTCTTTGTCCAAGATGAAATTCTACATCATCTCGGAAACCCTCCTTAACGTAACCGTGCTGCACCCGAATGATATCTCCTTCCTTCAGTTCTTCTAGCTGGTCTACACGTTCGTCCCAGATTGTTACACGGATATTGCCTGACTCATCAGCGACAACGAAATTCTGAACTTTGCCGTCCGTACCATTCTTTTTCTCAAAAGATTTCGGGGGCATTACTTGTACTACTTTTGCCTCTATGTCAACGTCCCACATACCCAATTCTAATTCGGAAATAGGTTTCTTACCTAAACTCTCTCTGATTTCTCCAAGCTCCTCTGATACTTCGATTTCCTTGTCTAATCCTCTTTCAATTTTCGAAGTTCTCCCTGCGTGTAATTCGATTTCACCATTTCTTCCCTCTCTTGTGTAGCCCCCTGTCACTCGAATTACCTCGCCCTCGGATACATCCTTCATTTTTTCCGCATTATCGTCCCAGAATACGACCCTAATGCTTCCCGTTCCATCGGCTCCCTTCAGGCTTATCACCTTACCCTCCTTTCCATCCGATTTTCTAGTAAAGGTTGTAAATCTGAAGACTCGGATAACTCGTACAGTTAGCGTAACGTCATAAACGCCATCCTTCAAATCCTCTACCTTGATTTGCTTTGCGTCTGGCACCTCTAAATCAAACTCTTCCATTTCGTACTCGTCAAGTGGAACTATTCTTCCCATTCGCCCGATATTCAATTCCAAAGAATCTCCCAAACCTCTTTTGACATAGCCCCCCCTAATCTGAACCACGTCATTTACATTGATTTTTCTCTCCGAGACAATCTTCGTTTGTTCATCCCATAGAACAACTCTCAACCTTCCTGTATCATCTCCTACTGTGATACTTGTTACTCTTCCTTTGGTACCATCATTTCGATCAAAAGTTCTGACTGTCCCCACGCTCACAACCTTCGCTGTCAAGTTTACATTCCTGTTTCCCTCTGCTATATCCTCAATCTTCAATCGCGTCTTTGGGGATACTTGACGGAGGTCAATACCAAGATCTCTTGCCACAATCATAGCTGCAGATTCTTCGTTTACTATTTCAGCACCTAGTTCCTGCCTTTTTTCTTTAATCAAGTCAATTATGTCTTTTCGTTCATATTCTGGAAGGTGTTTCAGTATGAGTTCGATTATCTCTTCAAGTGAATGCAATTCTTACCACTAACCGTATTATGATTCTGGGCGATTCCCTAATCATCATTCAGGGGGGTAGGCTATAAAGTGATATGCTCGCCGCTACAGAGTAATCTATTATCCTTCGATGGTATGTCCATTACTCTGAAGCTTGGGATTGAATCATGATAACCAAAACAGAAAAAGCCAAAACACGCTATATCAGTCAAGAAAGACCGCCTTCCCCAAATACACGAAATCGAGAATTTCGTTGCAGGAAAAAAATACTAGAGGGATTTCGCAGAGGTTTGTGATAGCAGATGGACCATGCTGAACCTGAACTACCCGAACATACAATCTACTATGATGACTATTTTGAATCACTAAAACAACGCATTCAACAAATCTACGATATTGCTGACGAAGCTCGGGAACTCGGTTACGATCCCAAACCCTTTGTGGAAATACCTCCTGCACATGATGTAGCAGCTCGAGTGGAAGCTACCCTTGGTGGCCCAAAAGGAGTTGAGCATCGTATTCGTGAGCTCCAAGAAGAAATGTCTCGGGAAGAAGTAGCCTTTACCGTTGCAGGTGAAATTGCTACTGGGGATTTGGGCAATATTGAAGATTCTGAGAAAGCCGCGGATAAAGCTGTCCGAGTTGGTTTAGCTATTCTAACGGAGAGCATCACTGCTGCACCATTAGAGGGTATTGCCAAAGTGAGGATTGGAGGATCTGATCCTGAACGGTACCTAGCATTGTATCTGGCTGGTCCAATTCGTGCCGCAGGTGGAACCGAAGCTGCTATGACAGTCTTGGTTGCAGATTATGTTCGTCAGAAACTAGGCCTTCCCCCGTTCCGTGCATCTAATGATGAAATCGAACGTGCAGTTGAAGAGGTGGAGCTGTACTCGAAATCAGTTCATTTGCAGTATCCCGTTCATTCGGATTTGGTTCGATTCGCCGCCTCTAAGCTCCCAATTATGCTGACCGGTGAACCAACTGAATCATTTGAGGTGTCCGGCACTAGAGATCTTAAACGAATAGAAACAAATCGCGTTAGAGGGGGTTCCGTTCTAGTACTGAACGATGGAGTGGTTGGAAGGGCTTCTAAGCTGGCAAAGATAGTTAATAGCATGGAGATTGAAGGTTGGAACTGGCTAAATGAGCTCGCAGGAAGAATAAGAAAAGAGACCGAGGGAGAAGATGAAGAGACTAGCGAAAAACTATCCCCGAAATCTGACTACTTGGCCGACGTGATTGGTGGCCGTCCAGTATTCTCTCATCCCTCAAGAAAGGCTGGTTTTCGCTTGCGATATGGTCGTTCTAGAAACACAGGTCTTGCTGGTGTAGGCGCCCATCCCGCCACTATGTATCTCGTTGACTCATTCCTCGCACCTGGCACCCACATTCGAACTGAGAGACCTGGAAAAGGCTCCATTGTTACACCTGTCGATTCAATAGAAGGGCCTATAGTTCTTCTCAAAAATGGTACTGTTAAACAAATCGATAATGCAAATGAGGCACGTGAACTCCAGGATAACATTGAACGCATTCTCTATCTGGGGGATATAATGATTGCATTGGGAGAATTCCTTGAGAACAATCATCCACTTATTCCTCCTGGATATTGCGAAGAATGGTGGTCTCATGATTTAGAACAAGCTTGTTCCCAGCTAAGTGTCCACGAGCTGGAATCGAAGCTTGCTGAATGCAATATTAGCTTGGAACGTGTGAATGCTTTCATCGAATATCCCCTCTCTGAGTTTCCTACTGCTAGTGAAGCCTTGGTTCTTGCGAAGGTTCTTAGAATTCCCTTGCATCCGAGCTATACTTATCGCTGGTTAGCACTATTGCGAGATGAGTTTCAGACCATTCGTGAATGGCTTCTGAAGAACTATGAAATCAAGAAAGTCCGTGGGACTAACAGAATTGTCTTACCTTATGACTCTACTCAGAAAGAGATTCTTTGCAAGGCAGGAATCCCCCACACTCTTTCTTCCGACAGTTCGGTAATTCAGCTATCTGATGCACCCGAAACGATACTTTCTCAGTTTGGCGATATATCCAATAGTTGTAAAGGCGCTGACGCACTCGAGATGGTCAATTCAGCTTCAGACATATCTATTCGCGACAAGATTGGTTTCTCCATTGGGGCAAGAATGGGACGGCCGGAGAAAGCTGAAGAGCGGAAAATGCGTCCGCCGGTACACGTTCTTTTTCCTGTGGGTCGATCCCTATCAACTGAACGCGAAATTCAGAAAGTGGCTGAAGCCTCGAAGACCATTCAAACCTTGGACTCGTTTGAGAACACATCAAATATGAACGATGACTTGGGAAATTCTGGCATTCCCCTTGAGATGGTCACAAGGATCTGCACATCTTGTAACGCATCGGCCTTTGAGTCCCGACCCCCAGATTCGTACAAGGTGACGACTTTTGAATCCCGTTGCCCGGATTGCGGTTCTCATACAAAATTGGTTCAATGGTGTTCAGAAGAAGACTGTGGTCGTCTAGTCAAGGCCGAGGACGATCGAACAGCTCCTCAATGTTCTCTTCGACATAATTTCAACTCGGTCAAATCAACAAGGAAGTATTACGTTAACCTAGAACGCTTATTGGAACGTGTAAAATCAGAAATTGGCGAGTCTCAAACCCATGGTGTTAGAGGTGTTCTGGGTCTGACCAGCGAGTTGAAAATTCCTGAATATCTGGGTAAAGGGATTCTGCGGGCTAAGCACGAGGTTTATTGTTATCGAGATGGTACAGCACGGTTTGATGCCACGGACGCTCCCCTTACTCATTTCCGCCCATCCGAAATTGGAGTTTCTATAGGACGCCTCCGTGAATTAGGCTATACTTGCGATTATCAAGGGAATGCTTTGACATCCAGTAGCCAGATTGTAGAACTAAAAGTACAGGATTTGGTGGTCCCACGAAACTGCGCGGAGTATCTTCTGAGAGTGGGAGCTTTTGTAGATGATTGTTTGGAGAGAATATACAATCTAGAGCCCCATTATCAGTTCAGGAATACAGACGATTTGGTTGGGCAGCTTGTGATTGGACTTGCTCCCCACACTTCCTCTGGCATCATTGGAAGGATTATTGGCTTCACCGATGCTAGTCTGTGTTATGCCCATCCATACTGGCATGCGGCTAAAAGACGGAACTGTGATGGTGACGAGGACGCACTAATTCTCGTATTAGATGCACTTCTGAATTTCTCCAAATCATATCTGCCTGCAGGCCGAGGTGGTTTCATGGATGCCCCCCTTGTTCTCTCGGTGATTCTAGATCCCAGCGAGGTTGACGATGAAAGCCACAATATTGAAATCTGCAGTAGATATCCCGCTGCATTCTACGAAATGGCGGCACGAGGTAAACATCCGAAAAATGTTGAAGGGCTAGTCGACATTATCGCTTCAAGATTGGGCTCCTCAGCTCAATACGAAGGTTTCTCATTCACGCATGATACCTCTTCAATCGATGAAGGCCCACGAAACACACGCTACAAGACACTTGGTTCAATGGTTGAGAAGCTTCAGGCTCAACTTCGATTGGCTGACCTTATCGATGCTGTGGATGTTAAAGATGTTGCTGAAAGAGTCCTATCCCATCATTTCATACGCGATATAATGGGCAATCTCCGTGCTTTCTCAACACAGAAAATTCAATGCCTCAAATGTCGACGTGTTTATCGGCGCATTCCGCTATCTGGAGAATGTGAATGCGGGAATAATCTTTCTTTGACAGTTCGGCAGAAGAATATATCAAAATACTTGGATATCGCACAGAAGATGATTGAAAACCACGAGCTTGGTCTGTATCTTCAGCAGCGACTTAACCTGATTAGTAGTGCTATTGACTCACTATTCTTCTCTGAACAGACTACACTAACCGATTTTCTGGGATGATATGTTATTCAATTGTCAGCTTCAGCAAATCCCTATCTTCAATCATACCGATGAGGGCATTCTTTGCAGATAGCACGGGTGCTTGATCTATGTTGTTTCTCCTGAGCGTTCTTACACATTCAGCAACAGTTGTAACTTCACTCAATGAAATAATCTTCTTGGTCATGACCTCGCTCACAGGTACATGTGGTAATCTCAATAGCTTCTTGGTTACAACAAGGAAGTCTTTGGAAGTCCAACCCCATTCCACCCCGGTTTCGTTTCCGCTGTAAGTCTTCGATACATTGTCTTCTATAGCAACTTCTGAGAGTCGGATATAGTCACTGACAGAAATCAGTCCAGTCACTCCTCCACTCTCATTCATTGCGACGAGGGCGCTCTCTTGAGCCATTTCCATTATCATATAGGATAAAGGTAGTGGAGTTTCCTCCCAGATAGCTATAACTCTCTCATTGATATAATCGCCAATACTCTCATTTTGGTATTTCTCGCTGGGCTCAAGCACTGCTCCCAATATGTCGGGAACTGTAACTAAGCCTACTAGCTCATCACCTTCGACAACCGGCAATCTCCGGAAATTCTCCTCAACCATTATCTCTGCTGCTTCATGAATATCCGTATCCGGTGATACTGTGATTGGATCTCGCACCATGAGCATTGCAAGCTGATTCTCATCTGGTTTGCGGAGCAGATCACTTCTTGTTACTATGCCTACTAGTTGTTTCGTTCCCTTCTTGCAAACAGGAAAACCGTTAATCTCCTTCTCTGCCATAATTGTCAGTACATCTTCCCGAGTACCTGGTACAGAGACGTAAACTACATCTTTTTGCATGCAGTCTGATACCTTCATTGCTTCAAACCTACTCCGGTATTATTCATCAAAATCTGTTTAAGAGATCCCACAAATATTTCGTCTATTCTATTCCGTGTACCCCTTTGTGAGAATATGAATAGACACTTCTGCAAACATAAAAGGTTGTCGAAATGCTTCTACCAGGGCTTATCCTTCAACCCGAGGATATAGCCGGTGATATTGGTTATCCAGTGAATGCCCAATGTCATCATTATGAGAATTGAAACATACTCCCGTCCTGGCCATATGAGTGGCGAAGAAAACAACAATGCCATGATTATGAATCCGAGCTGATCGAGTACAGGTGCAGGATTACCACTACGAACATCGGCCCGTCTCTTTACAAATGAACCAATCATATCTCCCGTAAGCGCTCCTGTTGATTGTAGAAATGAAATTGGTATTGTCAAATGGAAAATTGAAAGCATTTCTGGAGTTACAGAAACATACTGGGTGACTTCAGCTACCAAAAAAGGTGCAACAATGGATTGAGCTGTTCCCACAAGTGTCCCGAATAACACGCCTGTGATAAATCCCCGTATTGTCTTTCCGTTTCCTAGGATTCTCTTTCCATCGATGAAATTTTTCCCTAGGTCTATGGGTAGCCCGCCGCCAAGAATAACCGGTATAGCATTTGCTATCCAAGCTGGCAGACCAAGCCAAATGGAGAGGCCTATCAGGGTCAATATTTCATACATGTTTGCATCCGTGTCCTCTACTATTATTTTTCTATTTCTTTGCTGTGAACCTTGAGCCCTTGGTCAGTTAGATATAATCTTCGCGTAGTTGGTTTATTATCATTCTTCTGATATTCGATTATCCGTTCCCTAGGTTTATTCCCGATACCCATTCTAAAGGTTCGATCAGCCCAGTATTCCATTATATTCTTCGCAACCGGCTCAAAATCAGTATCAGTATTGAAACTGCCTCTCGCTTGATTCAATATGAGCAAAGCGATATCGTGCTGTTTGATGATTCCTTTCAGTATGCCTGTTTGCGTGTTTAGCTGACGATGAGCAGCGTAGTTTTGCCTTTTATTGCTCAACACGCTTCGATATAACTTGGTCATAGTGTCTACTACGACAAGCTTGGTACCCTCTCTTGCATATGATTCAAGGTCAATAACCATCTCTCCTTGTTGCTGAAAACTCACTGGTGACACTAACGTTACTCTCTCTTTTAGTTTCTCGAATTGCCGATTGGCTATCTGTTCCAATCTTGGAATTGGAGATGTTGACTCCGAATTGATGTACAAACTGAAGATGCCGATTCTGTAAGCGGATTGCACAAACTGCAATGCGAGCGTTGTCTTGCCTGCGGCGGCCTCTCCATAGATATGAGTAAGTTCACCGGTATGTAACCCTCCTTCCAGTAGTGTATCAATTAGGCGATTCCCCGACGGAAGAATCAATAATGAGTTCACCAATCTGAGGACTAATTAATTTGCTACATAAAGCTACTCTTAGATATGATAAAGACAGAAGGTACTACCAAATGGAGAAATTTCAGGTTGCCGTAGCAACGAGGAATCCCAAGACGCTATATCTGAGTGTCCAGTTACTTGAGGAGCTAGGCTTATCTTTTGTTATCTGTCCACCGAATGACATTCGTTGTGCATCGGCAGAAGTTGTAATTACCGATACCGATGATCCTCCTTGTACTTTCAATCCTGGACGTCAGGTTGTTGTTTCCGGGTGTTTTGATAGCGATATTGCTGCAATTGAGATAATGATGAATCTATTTGAAATTGATGCGCCTCAGTCTCTAGCTATTGGTGTCGACCCCGGCTTGAGATTCGGATTAGCCCTTGTAGCTGATGGTACTGCTGTCTACGCAAAAACCCTTTGTTCCCCGGCCGAGGCGGCGAAGAATACTGAGTACTGGGTTTCTGAACTCGCCTCACATACTGAATTTCCTCATCCAATAGTGAGAGTCGGAACTGGTTCTCAATTATATGCTGCTCTATATCTTCGAGAATTGTCTTTCTCAGAGAATACTACTGTTGAAATGGTTGACGAAAGTCATACAACACTATCCGGTGCTTCCGATGAGTCGTCCGCTGTTCTAATTGCCTCACGTCGTGGTAGAGATTGTTTACAATCAGACTCCCATCTTGAGCCTAAACGAGGGTACATTCGTTCCTTGAAACATCTAGTTAGAAGTCTTAGTCAAGGAAGGGTCAATCTTACGGTAAGCCAAGCTCGTGCGGTTCTACTCGGTAGGGCAAGACTTTCACCATTTTTGGAGTAGAGGCGTTTATTGAAAGAACGCCTGCACTTCCTCTTCTACCAAATTGGGATTATCTGGGAGTGTATGAGTGACTTCGATTAGCCAATTTGGCATGAATCTCTTCAGATAGCCGGTTGCGAATCGCTGATCTAGAAATACTATTACTCCTTTATCATCAAGCTTTCTTACTGGCCTTCCAGCTGCCTGTATTGCCCTAGTCATAGCTGGTAAAACATAGGCATAATCTCGGCCTTTACCGTCAAATCGCTTGTCATAATAGTTGATGAGAGATTCGATTCTAGGGGTGGGTCTAGCATAAGGTACCCCTACAACCACAACGCTTTCCATGGTGGAGCCCGGGAAATTCCCCCCCTCCGAATTGCGCCCCCCTTGCACTCCAAGCAATACTGCCCCCCCGTTTTCAGCTCTCTTTTTGAAATCTTCCACTAGTCTGTCATTCTCGGATCCTCTAAGACCCCGCTTTTCAATGAACATTTTTTTCTCGATTTTTTTCTCCAGCCCCGCTGACATCAGCTCTCTAATCAGTCCATAACTGGTTGTGAAGATGCCTATGTTCGTGGGCGTAGCACGTACGATGGCAGCGCAGTGTGCTACTATTCTTTCAAACATTTTGTTTGTTCTTGACCGGTATGAAGTCTCTACGCCTTTAACAACTATTCCTTTTCTGTTCTCCTTAGCGAAGGGATTGTAATAAGTCAGATTCTTGGAATGCGAACCAAACCCAAGCATTTCTGAATATGCATCAATAGGTGAAAGAGTTCCAGATATAGCTACAGAACTCCCCACTAATCGCAGAATGGGGGACGTAACAGCTGTAGGGTCTAATGCAACAAGCTCCAGTGAAATTTTTCTGCTCTTGCTCCTAGTTATCTCAGATTCCATTAAGAATGCGTAGTCATCGTGCTTAATGTATTTCAGCCAGTTCATCATGAATGTTGCTACTCTGTGGATAGTTGATCGTGGGAATTTCCCTGCCTTGAGCAAACCTCTTCGGATATTATTCCCCATGTCTTCCATATGCATGAGAATCTGTTCTCTCTCTCCCAAACCGGATTTTTCTATAGCTGTTTCATAAATTGCTTCAGGGTTGACACTTATCTCATCATAGTCCTTCATCCCTGTTGACAAATCCAGAATGGTTCCTGCCAAGCCTTTACAGAACTTCTTGCTCTTCTTGTCATTGTAAGTTGAGGCTTCTCTAATTGCCTGTCTAACGATTCCAACTGTTAGTGAATCGCTTGCCGAATCGAGTGCAGTACTTGGAACATTGTGTGCCTCATCCTGTATCAATACCATTTTCGACATTGGTTTTTCTAGTTCGGGAAAAAAAGCTTCTCGAACAAATGGGCTGAAAACATACAGATATGAGAGTGATATTACATCAACTACCTTTGCAAGTCGTTTTGCCAATTCATAGGGACAGAGGTCATGTTTGGCCGCGAACTTCACAATCTCTGGAGCTTTCAGTACGGAAGAAGGCATTCTCTCAAGCAGTGCCCTTGTTCCCCCGCTTTCTTTTAGATTCTCGTAATAAGCACACCTTTTGCTAGCTTTAAGCTGCCCACATACATCCCCTAAGGATGAAACATAATCTGTATTTTCTAAGACAAAAGGGTTCACGCACATATGGCTTCGCCCTCTAAATGACACTCCGCTTACCGTTTCCCTTGCTTCTATCTCCTTGAGTTCTTCCATCACTCGATCCAATTGCCGATGAGTGCGAGCACAATACAGAATGGTTCCATCATTCTCCTTCACCCACGGCAGTGTACCTGCCAATGTAACTGCTGTTTTTCCAAACCCGTTTGGAGCTTCCACACAGATATTCTTGCCCTTTCTTACTCCCTCCTCAATGCGATTCATCATCTCGCTTTGTCCTGATCTTTGTTGTTTGTAGGGGAAGAAATCATTTGAAGCGAATTCAGTTTTCATTGGCTTATCATACTAGTGCAACTTCATTGCCCTGATAATGCTGTTGTTGTCCGACCCGTCAATGATTTAATAGGTATCTTCTATGGGAAACAACGTGGATTGCATGGACGCTAAGAATATCAATGATTTCGACGTTGAGACAAAGACAGGATCACTTAGAGTGCGGGTAATGTATCTCGAAAACGGGCTTATTATCTTACTTTCCGATTCAAGTGAGTTCAGATTGGGAAATACTGCTGTCAGTATACCTGAAGGAAGAGGTAGAAATGAGCCAGCGTCCACAACCCTCTTTTCGAAAGCCATGGATTCAACATTGGCAAGAACACTGGCGGAACGTATTTCTAGCTGGACGGAAAAATCTTGTATATTGGTCGTTTCCGTGAAGGATTTCGATAGAGCTTCTACCATGGGCGTTATGAGGGCGCTGAAACAACATCTCCAGCAAGAATAGCATCAACAACATCCTTGATCCAGCGCCCCGTTTCCTCATTTTCACGCAATTCTTGCAAATACTCTTCATAGGGAATGTCAAGAGCCTGTTTCCAACGCTCATATCCTCTCTCAATGTTCTTCTTTGCCATCCAATGGTATTCACAAAGATCGCTCCTTTCCGATAACTCGCGCCCACAGATTGTACAGCTACTCATTTCTCCCCCTCCTCTCTTCTGTTTTTCAGATTCTTCAATTCTTCTTGTCTTCCTGGACAATCGGCCCAATTAACACAGGTCTTCCAGGGGCGTCTACCTGAGTGCACCCGTATCATCTGATGTCCACAATGTGGGCATTTCTCATCTAAGGGTTGAATCTCTCCTTTTTGCGGTAGCGGATAGGTTTGGTCGCATCCGGTCTCTTTGTAGTTTGAACACCCCACAAATCGCTTCCCGGTTTTCTTTGAGCGTACTATGACTAGATTGCCATTGCCACATTTTGGGCAGGGTCCTAATTCCCTTTTATTCTTCCAATATCTTCTCAGTCCATGAACCAGAGCATTTCCTATCTCTTCTTCTCGTTCTTTGAAGGTCTTCAATAGCTTTGAAAGCGAGTTTTTGGTGTTTCTCAGCACCTCTTCGAGATTCCGCTCCCCATCCTGTATTCCGTTCATTTTGTCCTCAAGCTCTCTTGTCATCTCAACAGAGAGAATCTCTGGAACATAGTGATTCAGGGTTTCGTAGATAGCATAGCCAAGCTTTGACAGTTCGAATCGATCTCCGGTCGTATACCCCCTTGCCTTCAATGAATCTACTATTCCGGCTCGGGTCGCCTTTGTTCCCAGTCCAACTTTTTCTAATTTCTTCACCATACTTGATGGATTGTATCTGGGGGATGATGAGGTATATCTTTCATCAACATCGACCGCTGTGATGTCTATGGTGCTTCCTACTTCAAAGGCTGGTATCGCTTTCTCTTCTTGTGAAGCGTATTCGCCATAGTATATCATCCAACCTGCATCGATGGTTCTAATTCCTCTCGCGTGTAGTACATGCTTCTTGCAATGAATATCTGCTCGTATACTCTCTCTTACAGCGTTCTTTCCGAATACGGAAAAGAAACGCCGAACCACGAGATCGTAGATTTTCGCTTCACTAGCTGGAAGTGCTTTTTCTGGTTTTTTTCCCGTAGGGTGAATAGCTGGATGTGCGGGGTCCTCCTTTTTTCCTTCTCTAGGTGTAAGCTTATTGTTTCTCAAAACCTTTTGTGCTAACGTGTTATACTTTTTCTGTTCTTTGAGTTGTTCAAGGATTTCCTTAGTGTCGATGCTTTCAGGTAATTTCTGACTGCTTGTTCGAGGATATGAAATCAGTGCACGAAGATAGAGCGATTGTGCGATGGCCAAAGTCCGGCTTGGTTTAAACCCGAAGTGCCTATATGCCTCTGATTGAAGTCCGCTGAGATTGAAAGGAACTGGAGGTTTTCTCTCAAATGTTCTTCGCTTAATGTCATCTACCTTACCTTCGTTATTGAGTAATTCTCTCCTGATTTCACTCGCATGCAGCTTCTGTCCAATTCTATTCTTGGAGTATTCTAGTTCAAACTCATCTCCACCGAATTTTCCCTTTGGAAGTATTACCCAAAAAGGCTCTGGAACAAAGAGATTCACTTCTCTATCTCTATCTGCCGCAAAAGACAATGTGGGTCCTTGAACTCTTCCAGTACTAACGATTTTGAACCATCCAGCTACTTCTTTGATTGCGAGGGTCAATGCTCGAGTAAGATTGATTCCATAAAGCCAATCAATTTCATGTCTGGCGATACCTGCATCTATCATGGAGAAATCAAGGTGTTCGGATGGGTTTTCATACGCACGGCGCAATTCCTTTTCTGTGAGCGTAGAGAAACGCATTCGCTGAGCCTTTTGCGGATCCGCCCGACAGGCATACTTGAGTACATGATATCCTATTAGGTTCCCCTCAATATCTAAATCGGTAGCGATTATGAAATTCTGTGATCCCTCTGCTACTTCCTGAATTAGTTCAATCAACCCCTTGCTTCTCTTGTCTTTCTTCTCTACCTCATACTTGGGAACCCACTCTGTTTCAAGTCTAGGATATGTCCATCCCTTTTTTGCCTGCTTGAGCTCATATAGATGTCCTAATGCATAGACAACACATACCTTTTGCCCCTCACGCTCAAATTCAAAGTAGGAAGCTTTTCCCTTCTTCTTCTCCGTGAAAACTCCATCCTTCGCAAGAGCTTTGGATATGCGTCTTGCTGCTTGAGGCTTCTCAGCTATTATTGTCGTTCTTTTCAGAGTAAGACCTCTACTAATTTTAGTTAACTAGTGTTTTTCTTAGTTCGAGCTTAAATATCGAACGATGAAACCGATGGTACGGTTTTGTATCCCACGATACTCTTAAAAGAGGACCCTGAAAGCAATCGATTTGAGGTAACACTGTTGAAGCCTTGGTGGCCAAAATTCATTGTCAAACCGAGATTAAGACTTGGCAGGCCGCGGTTTGGGATGCCTAGTCGACCTCCTGACATCGTAGTCTTTGGTATAATGTTCCTAGGTGTTCTTTTCGTTCTTGGAGGGAACATTTACACACTTGTGAAGACTCCTCCATCTATTGCTGGTGGTTCAAATAATCAGCCAATCTTGGTTGCACCAGGCACTAATCAACAGCTAGGTATGGAAGGTATTGTAGCATCTGTTGTTGTACTGATGGGTACGGTTGGATTAGGTCTCATATATTATGCATCAAAGTATGTTTTCAATCCTGGATATGCAACCCGGCTGCTGGTACTTGGAAGCATTCTAGCAGGCCTCGCTTTCCTGATATTTGCCTATCTATACGGAGTCAAAACCGGCCAGTTCTAGAGGGTGCTCTTCAAGAGAGTAGCCTCTCAATATTACGGTTTTTAATTGAGTAGCATATACTCCATATTGCTCTGTTGCTGTAGGTTAGTAATCAGCTGCTTTGCAATGGTCAATTTAGCTTGTTTCACTGCGTCTGCTGCGAAATGCTGATGTTTGTCTGGTTTAGACCATCTACCGACAAGGCTTCCGAAATCCATTCCAGCTAGGATGATTCTTCGGGGGCTATAGTGTGACACAAGAAAACATGCCCTGTCCCCATCGGTGAATCCACCCCAGAGAAATACTCTACTTGTTGGCTTAACCTGTGTACTACCCAACACCGGGAGTACTTCTGGAACATAAGCTTCCAACGTAGGTATATTATCACCGTGTGCATGGACTATCGCCAAGGCCCCTTCTTGTATCATCTCACCTATATCGTTTCTATCGCCATCGAGATCAGTGACAATAATATCACAAGTCTTTCGAATTTCAAGAAATGCAGAAGCAGCCCCATCTGCAGCGACAAAAACGGCTTGAGACATC
>WJIL01000024.1 GCA_014730275.1 Candidatus Lokiarchaeota archaeon
CGATGGTTGCGATATTCTTCTTCTCTGACCGGGTTGTGTTTGACATCGTGTTCATCGTGTTTCACATGACATACCACTCAGATTTAGTATATAATAGAAAGCCACTATATGGGGTCACAATCGGTAGTCACAATTTGTGACTACAAAACGTAGAAAATCTACTTCAATGTTTGACGAAGCTCTTCCAGTGTGAATGTGTTAAGAACATCATCGGGTTCAATCCAGCCCCGACGGGCCTGAAATACACCGTATTTCATGTTATTGAGATGAGCGATTTTATGAGCGTCCGTATTAATGGCAATCTTTACTCCTATCCGTTTTGCCGCGCGAAGATTACCGGGATTCAAATCCAGACGCCTTGGGAGAGCATTTAGTTCCATTGCGACATTATTCTGTCGGGCCACTTCCAAGACTGCATCGAGATCAATCTCATAGCCAGATCGTTTCAAAAGAAGCCTCCCTGTGGGATGACCAAGCATGTGTACATGCTTGTTCTCTAGTGCTTTACAGACTCGTTGAGTCATAGTCTCCTTGTCATCTTTCATTCTGCTATGAATAGAAACCGTAACGACATCAAGCTGTTCTAAGACGTCATCCCTGATATCTAAGAGGCCCCCTTCCAGAATGTCAACTTCTGCTCCTTTCAGTACAGTTAATCCATATCGACCCGAATCATTGATTTCGTCAACCTCATCAATCCGCTTGAGAAGACGCCCTTCATCCATGCCGTTGGCTATGGCAAGGCTTTGTGTGTGGTCAGAAACACAGTAGTAATCATAGCCAATCTCGTCAGCAGCCTCCAGCATCTCGTGGATTGTATTTGAACCGTCAGACTGGTCAGTATGCGAATGGAGATCGCCTCGTACGTCTTCAAGAGTTATTAGATTGGGCAGATGATTTTCTTGGGCGGCCTCTATCTCACCCTTATCCTCTCTGAGTTCGGGGGGAATGAAGGGCAACCCCAGTTCTCCATACACGGCACGTTCGTCATCACCGGCCACTTTCACCTCATTCTGAAAGAGACCGTATTCATTCAACAGCATGTTCTTAGACTGTGCTATGGACCGCACCCGAACGTTATGATCCACGCTCCCGGTAAAGTACTGAAGACCTGCACCAAAGCTTTCTGCAGGGATTATTCGCAGATCAATCTGAAGAGCATTATCGAGGCGTACTGATGATTTCGTGGTTCCGTGAGCAATGACCTCTTGTACATACTCGAATTCAACAAAGGCATTCATAACCATTTCAGCGTCATCAGCCGAAACCAAAATGTCTACATCATGTACAGTTTCTCTTTTGCGCCTGATTGATCCAGCCAAAGCTATTTCCGAAACCTCAGGCAACTTTTTCAAATAGTCAATTAGTTGTTCTGCATACGGGAGAGCATCAGCAAGCAGAGTCCGTCCTAAGCCTGAGCGGACCAATGCTATACCATCGAGAATCTGTTGTTCCGTCTTTGTCCCCATCCCCTTCAATTCTGCTATTCTACCCGTTCTTGCTGCCTCCTCCATAGAATCCAAATCATTCACACCGAGCTCGTCGTATACCAGCTTTATGGTTTTTGGACCAACTCCGGGTATAGCCTCCAGCTGCATGACAGCGACGGGTATCTCAGCTCGCAGTTTCTCAAGTTCAGGGACAACGCCAGAATCCAAGTAGCTGCTTATCTTTTCTGCAATTGCATCTCCGATACCGGGTATTTCGGTAAGTTCCCCTCTAGCATCGACAGATTGAACATCCTCACCATGAGAAGTAATCGCTCTGGTCGCACGTTTGTAAGCTCTTATCTTCCATTTGTTGGCCCCTTTAATCTCAAGTAGTAATCCAATTTCCTTGAGCATCTCTGCGACTTCTTGGTTCTTGCTCACACATACTCCTCCCATTCCTGTGACCATGGATTGATAGCCTTCACAGTATCAACTACTGCCTGAAGATTCTCTGGTGGCGTGTCAATCGGTATGACACAGCCAGGAGCCAAAATGAGTTTCCGCAAACCTGCAGCTCGTGCTGCTTCCAGAACCTGTTCCTCTATTTCATCGGGAGTGCCTTTTCGTAGTGTGTTGTTATGGTCGATTCCACCAAAGACCGCTTTTCGTGATACCTTCTTGCCTTTGGCAAGGGAGGGAAATGCGCTTTGATCTTCCCAGTTGATTGCACTAACACCTGCTAAACGAGATACTTTCTCAAATCGGATTGTCTCCCCTTCTTCCCGGGCATGAAGATGTAACACAATGAATTTAGCTCTTCCGCGTAACTTCGAAATCAGCTTCTTTTCATACGGAAAAACAAAATTAGCATATTGCTTGTCTGTTACGGCCGCTGTCGTAGAGTGTTGTGAAGCAATGAAAAGACCATGGGATCCAGCCTGTAAAGTGGCCCTAGCAAAATCAATCATAACATCTGTTAGCATGTCCAGAACGCTGTGCATCAATTCTGGTCGCTTTTCTATGAAATCAACAAACTGCCCATCACATAGCTTCGAAGCGACCATAGGCGCATCGAATATCGTAGCCATGATAGGAACCCGGCCTTCAGCATAGTCCTGAATCAGTTCTATGGCCTGAACCTGTTTACCAAACTCACCCGCATTCACATCAACGGGCTCCAGCTCTTCCCAATCACTGGCCTTTTCAACTGCGCAGCTCTTGCAGGTAGTTGATCCGGATATAGCACCATCATAAACCGCTTCGCACCCCCAGTCAACAACAGGATACCTTCCGTGGAAGCTTATTTTCCCACAAGTGACATCATACTTCTTCATGAACTCGATTTCGGCCTTGCCTAGGCCCTCCGGGGTTCGATCTATGCGAGGGTGATGTTGCCAAAGAGAATACGGGATTCTTTCACCTAGGTTTCCAAGGAGACTCTCCTCAAGCATCTCAAATTTTGACATAATAAGCAAATGAGCGGAAAGGATAATGAGGGTTTCGAAGCGTAATCAGGGAGCAATGTGTTTATGGATAGCCGCGACCACAGGTTTCAAGTTGTTCAAGTCACTCAGTTGGTACAGCATGCATTATATTAGGCAGAGGGGCATCATGACGGTGCTTAAGACGCGAGAATCGTTGAACGATAAATCTCAATCCAGATAGTGAAAAGACATGTCGACTCCAACACTCTTCTTTGATCCAACTAATCTTCTCGAACTTGATGGTATAGATCATCTTGAAAGCACACGACCAACACCCAATCCATTTTGGAACCGTGCGAGGCTTGAACTTGCATGGAAACTTCCTGTGATGGCAGGCATTACTGATAGCGATAAAGTGGAGTTGCACCAGATGCGTCTAGCGTCAAGAGAAGAACTCGAAATATTCCATGATCGCTCATATATTGAGACAATGGAGCTGTTTAGCAACATGGGAACAGCTTTCGCCTCTCGATTTGGACTGGATAGTGAGGAGTGCCCTGTGTTCAGGAAGATGGATAAGTATGCTAGCTATCCAGTAGGCACAACTATCGATGCAACGATGGACGTTGCAGAAGGGAAATTCGATACAGCATTCTCTTTGTTTGGAGGATTCCATCATGCACTTGAAAGCCAGGCTGGAGGCTTCTGTTATTACAATGACTGTGTGATTGCACTCAAGAGATACAGGGAGAAGTATCCAGAGAAGAAGGTACTGTATTTGGATACAGATGTGCATCATGGGAATGGGACACAACAAGCATTCTACAATGATCCGAATGTGCTAACAATTTCCATGCATGAGTTGAGTTTGGGTTTTTATCCAGGCACTGGCAGGCCTGAAGAGAATGGGGTGGGGGAAGGAGAAGGCTATTCTGTTAACATTCCACTCCCACCATTGACGGACGATTATGAGTTCTGGAGGGCATTCGAGGAATTGGTTATTCCGATATGGCTTGAATATAAGCCTGACTTAATCTTCTGGGAAGTGGGTGCAGACGGGCATAAGGAGGACCCTCTGGCAGACATGATGCTTACCCTCGACACATATAGAAGACTAGCCCTAACTGTCAAGCAGCTAACCAACCTAGGAACAAAGAAGCTTGTAGCTGTAGGTGGTGGAGGGTATAATCCAGTGGTAACTGCAAAAGTCTGGACGATTCTGCTTTCTGACTTGGCAGGCGTATCATTGCCAGCGCTCTTGCCTGCAGAGTGGATTCAACTTTGTAGAAGCTATGACCAGCAAGTCAAAAGAGGGGGGTGGACAGATCGCCCTACAAAGATGAACTGTGAAAACGAACCCAACATCAGTCGCGCAGTTGATGATACTATCCAAAAAGTAAAGGAGTTGATTTTTCCAGTATTCGGGCTTGAACAATGAGGGTATGAGGGGTACACGTTCAAAATGCCTTGAAGAATTGCATTGCATTACTTACTATTTTTTGATAACATGCCATATTTTTCAATTTAAACTATAGAATGTAAACAAATAACCCTTATTATCAAAAATTTGGACCCTTTCATGTGGTAATTATCATGGATTTTCAAGAATTTTTGGAATCTTTAGAATATACTGAAGGAAAAATCTCTCAAGGTGGACAACGCCTTCTTCCCATGCCCCAGCTGTTCATTGCTGGACTACAGAGGGCGTTGGAAGATGTCCTGGGAGAAAATGCCGCCTATGCCATTGCCATGAGTACTATGAGCGACGGAGCAAAAACGAGTGCTCAGGGGTTCAACCAGATTCTGGGCGATATACCTGCGGAAGACAAAGTGAGGGCCTTTTGGAGCGTGACGGTTCAGCGAGGATGGGGTGACGCGGAAATCACTGAATTGACAATTGAACCGTTCTTGATGAAGATGCAGGTGAAGAACAGTTACCTCAAGGGTGTAGGAAAGAAAATGAATTCCTACTACTACTATTCTGCAGTTTCAATTCTTGAAGAACTCGTGAAGGCTGCAGGGGTAGAGGGTGTCGAACTAGAAGTTGAACAAACGAAATGGGAATCAGCAGGCGACGATTTCGACGAATATGTATTCAAGGAGGCATAGAAATGATAACACATGAAGAATTCAAAGAAGAACTAGAAGTTGTTGATAAACAGATAATGTTCAGGAACCTGCGTCTTATTTTCTGCCCAGCAGATTGGCTTACTGGACAGGAGAAAGAGCTATCTAATGTCCTTGGTTCTAATGCCCTCTCAATGCTGTTCCAAAAGGCTGGCGAATTCTGTCATAGTGAGCTAGCAAGTATAATCGTTGATAGTAACCCGGATGCGTCAACGGAGGAACAAATCAAGGCTTTTCTAAGCTACTTGAAAGCAAGTGGATGGGGTGCAGCCGAGCTTGTGGAATTCAGCTTGGACCCTGTTAAAATCGGTATTAAAGTCACCAACAGCTACGTAGTAGACCTAATGCAGGCAGACGAGCCAGTGTGTTATGCATATGGAGGTGTTCTTCAGGCAATCACGGTATTCCTAGAAGAGCATAACCTCGAAACTGAACTCGAATACACAGAGACAAAGTGCATTGCAAAGGGCGATCCTCACTGCGAATTCATACTGAAATCACTCGTCTGAGCATATCATAGTGTACAATTGGAAGAGACGCTAGTTCTCTTCCATCTCTTTTTCTTATTTGTATTTCATGACGATTCGACATCTAAGACGAGACCTACATGGTGGTTCCAAAAAGTCCAAAGCATATCAGTAAAAGCTTATTAAAGTAGCTATGCTTTATTATCCCCTGCATTGATACATGCTTTCTCCTATCGGCTATCATAGGGTTATTAGCCAATCGTGTAAGGAGTTAACTTGAAGATTTTAATGTTGGATTCACACCAAAATGCAACACGTTCCGTGCAGATTTTGCTATCAGGTGTTCTAGTTCTACTTACTGTTTCTGCTGCAGCTTTGTTACATACGAATGAACCGGAATTTATATTGGGGCGATTCTCGAGTGTGTCTGAGTTCGAATATTCACTTTTTGATTCGGTTCTATACCTTTCGTATTTGATATTTGGTGTTATCTTAGGCATCCTTTCGGATAGAATAGCAAAAAGAAAAATTTTCATCGTAATCGGGGGGTTTGGAGGGTCTCTCTTCTATTGGTTAATGACTACAACTCTTGATTATGAGATTCTCCTGATAATGCGATTTGTTCAAGGCATGTTTACTGTGCTAGCATGGCAAAGCCTCATGACTTCGATTCTGGATTATTCGACTTCCACTAATCGAGGGAGAAATATGGGAATCTTTGGAGTTTTTCTAGCTACTGCTATGGGAGTAGGTCCAGTAATTGGAGGTATCGTTGCCAGATATGGGGTTTTTCAACCATATTACGTTGCTTCTTTCTTCAGTCTAGTAGTAGGTCTGGTTGCACTTTGTGGAATAAGAGATTCCGATCATTTGAAAGCGCGTGTTTCCTTTCGGAAAAGCATAACGCTTGCAAAACGTTGCCCAGAAATGAAGATACCAAGTATACTCAATTTCGTTGACCGACTACATATGGGTTTCATTTTAACAGCATTACCACTTTTGTTGGTCACCGAATTGGGTATTTCCGAGTCTTTCAGAGGAATGATTCTGGGATTATTTGCAACACCTTTCATTTTGCTCCAATATCCTATTGGAAAACTCTCCGACAATATAGGAAGAAGGGTATTGGTGATTACTGGTAGTTTTTGTTATGCATTTACATTGGTGTTCATGGGTTTTGCAGCCCAAGTGGGTTTAATTCCACTTATCATTTCTCTCGTACTATTAGGGATTTTCTCTGGTCTAACTGCTCCACCTACAATGGCATGGATTGGCGATTGTGTGCCCCCAAAAGACAGAGCCACAGGAATGGGTTTGTTCAATCTTCTGGGCAATTTCGGAATGGTTCTAGGCCCAATAGTATTAGGTGTTATTCTACTCCAAAGCAATTTTGTCATAGCATTTGTTGTAGCCGGATTAATCGAATTATTATCGCTCCTAGTAGTCATAATAAAATCTTGAGGGGCCCCGTAGAGCGGCGAGATAGTGCTGTTTTACCGTTTCTCAGCAAGAAAACACCTGTGGCCCGTGCTATCGATGTACAGGTCGAGCGGACGGAAAGAACTGAACATTTGAATCAATCCTTCTTCAGTGAAATAGTGGTGTGGTATTCCTTCCTCAGGACCGTTCATTGGGAGATAGGTGCGGTCTCCTATCTTCTTTAGTTCCCAATCTCCTTCTTCAGCTTTATCCTTCAATACTGGAACAGTAACAAAGAGAAGGGCCTTAGAACTCGTTACTCGATTAATTTCGTCAACTGTATCAATTATGTTCTGAATCAGATTATGATGAATGACTTGTACTGAAATAACGCAGTCAAAGAAACCATCTTGATATGGGAAAGGATGCTCCATTCTGTGTTTCCGAATTTCAGCGTTTAGACCAGCATTTGCCAACCATTCCTTGGTAAGTTCAACTGCAGTAGGAGAGGTATCAAATCCAAACACTTCAAACCCCTGCCTTGCGAAGTAGACAACATGTCTGCCCGTTCCACATCCCAAATCAAGGATTCTCTTGGCACCACGATTGTATAACTCTTCAAGTATACGAGACATATCACCGTGAGGGGTTTGGAAGACACGTCCCTTTCTCTGGAAGATATGATCCCAAGATGGCATAGTGGGTTCATAAGAAACCGATTTCGATATTAATCCCATCTATTATGCTAACAGGACTGCAATAGCATCTAAAGGAGACATCGAATTGAATCCGAAAACCCTCAGAAGACTGGTATTCAGTGTAGCATTAATACTACTTGTGTCAGGAACAACATTAGCCTGGGCGGTTCAAAACAACTTCGGCGGAGTTGTTGTGACAGAAGTAGATTTCATGGCTGAAGATGGTTCTCTCATACACAGCACGCTTCAGAAACCGAGAGAAGCTGATGCATCCAATCCGCTTCCCGGTGTGCTTATTATTCACGGAGCTCTGCAGAATAAGGAGTGGGTGATGGGTTTCGGTATCGAGCTATCACGTCGCGGCTTTGTGGCCCTTACCATTGATGTAAACGGCCATGGGAATTCGGATGCGGGTAGTGGTAGTGGCGAAGCAGGTCTCGATTATCTCTCCGATTTAGATTTTGTAGATAGTGGTTCTCTTGGCATCATAGGCCATAGCATGGGAAGCTTCATCGCCGGCAGGGTGCTCAATGAAACGAGCCAGCAGGTCGGAGCATTGGTAATCGTTGGCGGATCTGTGTTTGAATGGTACAATACTACACGACCAAACAATCTGCTAGTTACTGTGGGATCATTCGATTCACTATTCCGCCAAGCTTCAGACAGGAGCTCACTCACCAAATGTTTTGATACCGATACAATCGAACCAGGTGTAACCTACGGTTCACACGATGATGGTTCAGCTAGAAAGCTAGTAATTGCAAATACAAATCATCTCTTTGAGACAGTTGATCCTGTAATCATCGAAGAAAGTGTTGACTGGCTAGGTCGTTCACTAGAACCAGATACATACAACACCGAGTTCCTTCCGAAGGAGAACCTCATCTATCCATTCTGGCTAGTAGGGGGTTTAATGGGAATCACTGGGTTGATTATCAGCATTATCCCCTTGGCGGAGTTCATCACAGAGCATCCCTTCTTTTCATCATTGAACGATAGACAAGCAGTAGAGACATCGGAGAATCTACCTCTATACAAAGGAGTAGTCTATGGTACGATAGGGCTTGTTAGTTTCTTTCCGCTTCTTGCTGTCGGTACCGTTCTCGAAACAACGGTAGACTTCCCGCAACGATACGCATTGCCTGTTCTGTCTTGGATGTTAGGCACAACATTGTTACTGCTTGTTGTCGTCCGTATGTTAGATAGAGAAAGCTTGGGATGGATGTCTAAAGAGAGTCTGAAATCAATCAGCAAGGAGCGCCTAATCAGAGTCTTTCTCCTCGTTCTGGTCTTAGTCTCATGGCTTTATGCCTGTACATTGGTAGTGGATCTCGGACTAGCGCTTGATTTCCGCTGCTTTCTCCCAGGATTGAATGACTTTACGGTTTCCCGTGCACTCCTATGGCCAATCTACAGTCTTGCCTTCCTACCGTACTTCTTTGTAGAATCGAAATGGTTGTTGAGAATGAAAGGAGAAGCAGAGGATGTGAAAGGGTACATTCGATGGACCGTCAAGGGAGTTATTGCTAAGGTTCTACCCTACTTCGTTGTCATCAGCATACAGTACGGCGTAGGATTGGCAACCGGTGTTCCAATCGTCCCTGGTCTCATCGGTTTCTCGTTCCTATTCTTCTATGCGTTTGCACCGTGGTTCATGGTCGCAGTGATTTTGTCAATATGGACCTATAGAGCTACGGGAGACGAACTAGTAGGTGCCCTTCTCAACAGCCTGTTATTCGCATGGATGGTCGCAACCGTCCTTTCGTTTAGCTGAATAAGCGGCAGTGTAGCCCCCCATTCTAATATGGGGGGGTTAATAGCTGTTAGCCCTGATGGCAGCGGAGCATCATTTTACCAAAGACATCCTCACCGAGACAGGCATCACAGCGGATACACTCCACCTCTTCTTGCCCATGCTTGATTTTGCGGACCAAATCAGGTTCTCGTATGAAAGGACGACTCATGCTTATCAAATCACTCAGGCCTTGCTCGATTGCCTGCTCCATGGTTTTGCGTTCACGGAAACCGTTTACCACAGATAGTGGCATTGGTTTTACGGTTTCTCTGATTTCAGCAGCATAGCCTGCAAAAGGAAGGTTCGCAAAGATGGGATCCTCATGACTTGCTCGGGATTCGAATTGCTTTTTTTTCCCAACACCATTTCCGCTTATTTCAAGCATATCTAGCCCTCGTTCGGCCATAGTTGAGGCAACCACCTTGCTATCCTCTATCGTAAATCCATTCTCACTGAAATCATCACAATTCAGCTTGAGAAGCACAGGCGCATCTTTGACTTGTTCTCGAACTTCATCATATACGCGCAGAAGGAACCGCATTCGCTTTTGCAAATTCCCACCCCATTTGTCCTGGCGACGATTAGTCAACCTGCTAAGAAACTGAGAAATCAGATACCCGTGAGCACCGTGAATCTGAATAGCGTCAAACCCAGCCTTAGCTGCTCGTTCTGCAGCGTCACCAAAAGCCTGGATTATATCTAGTATTTCATCTTCGGTAAGAGCTCTTGCTTTCCAACCATTCCCCTCGTATTCACTTGGGCCAGCCCTATCCTTTTCATGGTAGATTCCAGCATGATTGAGCTGAGCCGCTATCTTTCCCCCGTGTTCATGCACTGCATCTGTCAGTTCGTGTAATCGGGTAACATGTTCTTCATCGCTGATTCCAGCCATTCCTTCGTGGGCCTTTCCACTCTCCAAGACGTACAGATGACCTTTGATTATCAGACCAACGTCACCTTTGGCAAGATTGCTATAGAGGTCGATGGCCGCATCGCGGACAACACCGTTTTTATCAGCGTAAGCCGATGTGGTAGCACTACGCACAAACCGATTCCTAATCTCTAGGTCCCCAATGCGGCACGGTTCAAACAGAATGGACATCTCTCATCCTGAAGAAGAGAAAGATTGTATGTTTTGAAGATTGTGACACGCCAATGACAGAAATTATGTTTACGTTCTACGTTGGGAGGAATGTCGATTCTGAAAACTGCATATTCTTAGAAAAAAAGAAAACGGAAGGGAGAGGCCAGAGGCCCCTCCGGTAATCTAATCTATTCTACTCGCTCTTGAACAAGGGTTTCAACGACTGTTGGGTCAGCCAAGGTGGTTGTGTCACCAAGGTCGTCTACCTCGCCAGCAGCAATCTTCTTCAGAATACGACGCATAATCTTCCCAGAGCGTGTCTTGGGGAGGGCATCAGCAAACTGGATTTTCGCTGGAGTAGCAATCGGACCAACCTCTGAACGGACGTGGTTCTTCAATTCGCCCTTCAGATCGTCAGATTTCTCTATGCCCTGCTTGAGTGTGATGTAGGCATAGATATCCTCACCCTTGATTTCGTGCGGGAATCCAACAACTGCTGTTTCTGCGACAGCTGGATGGGATACGAGAGCTGACTCGATTTCTGCGGTACCGAGCCTGTGTCCAGATACTTTGAGCACATCGTCGATTCTGCCTACAATGAAGTAGTAGCCATCATCGTTGAAGCGTGCACCATCACCAGTGAAGTACATTGGATTACCATTGTCTGGATCCCTGTACTGTGACCAGTAGGTATCGATGAACCTTTGGTGGTTGCCGTATACTGTCCTCATCAGACCAGGCCAGGGTTGCTTGATACATAGATAGCCACCCTCGTTAGCATCGACGGGCTGACCGGTTTCATCAACGATGGTCGGATCAATTCCGAAGTATGGGAATGTAGCACTACTAGGAATGAGATCATCAGCACCAGGTAGTGGTGTTATAACAACACCGCCAGTCTCGGTCTGCCAGTAGGTGTCCACAATTGGACATTTCTTCTTGCCTACCACTTCGTAGTACCATAACCATGCCTCAGGATTAATCGGCTCACCAACGGTGCCAAGCAGGTTGAGTGATGAAAGGTCGTGTTTCTCAACGGGTTCGTCACCGTAGCGCATGAGAGCACGGATAGCGGTTGGTGCAGTGTAGAACTGGTTGACCTCCCAGCGATCTACTTCATGCCAGAACCTGTCAGGCTCAGGCCAGATAGCGCCTTCGTACATCATCGATGTCGAGCCTGCGCTCAGTGGGCCGTATACGATGTAAGAGTGGCCAGTAATCCAGCCAATGTCAGCTGTGCACCAGTAGACATCACCTTCGTGCCAGTCAAAAATGTCCAGGAAGGTCTTTGTTGTGTAGACCATGTAGCCTCCAACTGTGTGAAGCACACCCTTTGGCTTTCCTGTGGAGCCCGACGTGTACAGGATGAATAATGGGTCTTCTGCATTCATCCATGCTGGCTCGCACTCGTCGTCAACCTTCTCATATTCCTCGTGATACCAGACATCGCGGTCATCGTCCCATGGAATATCATTGCCCAAACGCTGGACAACAAGAACCGTCTTGATTATGTCTAGGTCCTCAACAGCATCGTCTGCCTTGGTTTTCTGCACGAGTTCCTTGCCACTGCGGTAGTAACCGTCTGATGTGATAAGAATCTCAGCATCACAGTCAAGAATCCTGTCCTTGACAGATTCGGAACTGAATCCACCGAAGACAATACTGTGAACTGCACCAATTCGAACACATGCCAGCATGATGATGGCAAGCTCAGGAATCATCGGCATGTACATGGCGACTCTGTCACCCTTCTCCACACCAAGATTCTTCAGTACATTGGCAGCCTTGTTCACTTCTGAGAGAAGCTCACTGTAGGTGTAGGTCTTTGACTCATCCAGGGGCTCACCCTGCCAAATGAGTGCGACCTGATCGCCCTTACCAGCCTCGACATGTTTGTCAAGACAGTTGTATGCCATGTTGGTAACGCCGTCTTCGAACCATGTGAAACGAGCTTCGTCAGGATCTTTCCAGTCAAAGCCCTTAGTAGGCTCTTTTTTCCAGTAGCACAAATCTTTCGCAGTCTCTAACCAGAACTCGTCGGGATCCTCCAGTGACTTTTCCCACAGCTTCATACGCTCTTCGTGACTCTTGATGTAAGCCTTGTCACGGAAGCTGTCAGGCGGGGAGAATCTCCGCTCTTCGTCCATGATAACTTGGATTTTCTTTTCGTCCTTTGACATCATAAGCACCTGATGTACGGTCGATAGCTTTTGTCGAAGGCAGAAATAGACCTTTATGAAGCTTATCCATGAACCAAAGAAAATCCTTCCGGGAGAGAGAACCGCCCTAGTTGCAGAAACAACCCTATGCAACATATGCTAATTGTTTGTTTGCTTTCATATACAAGTGAGTCAAGTAAAAAAAAGAGGGTATAAAAAAAGAAAGGAGGGAGGGCTGCCCTCAATAAGCGGCAGCACAGCCCAAATTGCGATTATTCTTCAACAGGGAATATTGGCCAGCCGTTGACCTCAGCCATGGCCAAGTAGAATGCGCTACCTCCACAAACGACGCCTTCAATTCCAGCCGCGATGGCCAGTGCTTCTCCTGCAGCAGTTGAGCCGACATAAACAAGAAGGTCAGCAGCAGACAGCATGAAGAAAAGGACAAACAGTGAGAAGAACACAAACTGAAGCACACGGTTCGTCTTCAGGGTGCCGAAGAACATCAAGAATGTGAAGACTCCCCAGCAGAACAGGTACGCAGACATGGAACCCTTATCCACAGCTGCAGCCCATGCTGGGTCAAGCGATGCAAACACTTGCAGAAATACGAAGGTCATCCAGAAGAGACCATATGATGTGAATGCAACAGTTCCGAAGGTATTCCCTTTTCTGAATTCCATTAGACCCGCAATAATCTGAGCGAATCCGCCATAGAAGATACCCATGGCGAAGATCATGCCCAGACTGGTACTGGCCGCGATAAGACCGGCAGTTCTCAGGTTCAGAAGAACCGTGGTCATACCGAAGCCAATCAATCCTAGCGGAGCCGGGTTGGCTAATTCATCTGACATTTTGTCTCCACCTCATAACGTAGGTGATTAGTTTGGCCGATAGACTTTCGGCCGCTATTTATTCCTTCCCCTGAAAAGAATAGCTTCGATTCTATGCAATGGGAGATATACACTATTCAGGCAAAATGGGGCTTCCGCTTGGAAACGTCTATATGTGCATGCGAAATCGAATACCTGCAGAAATCGAGGTAAGATACATGCCGGAAGATTGGAAGGAGAAGTATAGCGACAAAATCTTGAGTGCCGCAAAAGCCATCAAGAAGATTAAGCGGGGTGAGCGAATATTCCTGGGTACTGGTTGCGGGGTACCATATCATTTGGTGCAAGAACTCGCCAACAACGCGACTCACATGGCAGACAATGAAATAGTGCATCTCCTAACCCTTGGAGATACACCTTCTGCGGATCCCAAATTCCAGGAACAATTCAGGCACAACTCCTTCTTCATCAGTGAGAACATGCGTGATGCTGTAGCGGAAGGTCGAGCCGACTATACGCCAATCATGTTGAGCGATATCCCCGATTTGTTCAGAAAGAGACGAATGCCTATAGATGCAGCTCTCATCCAAGTCAGTCCACCTGACGAGCATGGATACTGCTCCCTTGGGATTTCAGTAGACATCACCAAATCCGGGGCCGAAAGCGCAGACATGATCATCGCCCAGGTCAACGACAGAATGCCAATCACCTTGGGAGATACCTTCCTAAACGTACGTGACATCGATTACCTCGTGCCCTTCAACGAACCCTTACGTCACTTCGAATCTGCTGAGATAACTGAAGTTGTTGACAGGATAGGTGCATATACTGCAAGGCTCATTGAAAACGAGTCCACCTTAGAGCTTGGTATCGGTGCTCTACCCCAGTCAGTTTGTAACAACCTGCTCGAGTCTGGGGTCAGAGATCTTGGCATTCATACAGAGATGTTCAGTGACAGCCTGATTCCCTTGATAGAAGAGGGTGTCGTAACCTGTAAGGAGAAAACATTGCATCGCGGGAAGGTCATTGCAAGTTTTGCTATGGGCTCAGAGAAGCTCTACGATTATGTTGACGAGAATCCTTTCTTCGAATTTCATCCCTCAGAATATGTAAACGACCCATACGTCATCGGCCAGAATAACAAGATGGTCGCCATCAATTCAGCTCTGGAAATAGACCTTACCGGCCAAGTATGTGCAGATTCAATTGGTCACAAGTTCTACAGCGGTATTGGCGGACAGGTTGATTTCATCCGAGGAGCAGCCAGATCGCCCAATGGTCGAGCAATTATCTGTATGCCATCAACAGCCAAGAACGGAAATGTATCTCGTATAGTCCCCAGATTGAGTGAAGGCGCAGGCGTAGTAACAACACGAGGGGACGTTGATTATGTTGTTACCGAGTACGGACTAGCTACATTGCATGGTAAAACGATACGAGAACGTGTACTTTCACTCATTGCTATCGCACACCCGGACTTCCGAAACGACTTGCTCGAAGCAGCAAAGAAAATGCAATACGTTTTCGAAGATCAGGTGCCCTTCCAGACGAAAGGCACCTATTTTGCTTCAGAGTATGAGGTCCAAGATACCTTCAGAGGACCCGAAGGAAATGAAATCAATGTGAAACTGAGATTGATCCGGCCAGATGATACCGACCGGATAAAGGATCTCTTTTACGATTTGTCTGAAGAGAGCGTGTTCTTCAGATTCCTGTCACCGCTCAAGTCCATACGAAGACAGACTCTGCAACAGTTCTACGATGTTGACCAGGAACGAGACATATCGATAGTGGCAACAATCAGACCAGACGTGGGGGGCGAATCCGAGAAAGTCATCGGTGCAGGAAGATATCTCCTCAACAGAAGCACAAACGAAGCCGAGTTCGCTCTAGTAGTACAAGATGAATACCAGAGTAGAGGGATTGGAACGTTCATTCTCAATCATTTGATGCGCATCGCCAAAAGCAAGGGTGTGGACAAATTCGTGGCTTATGTCCATCCACGAAACCAGCCTATGATTCGATTCTTGCATCAGACGGGTAAAGTCATCGAGAGCAGACTATCAGTGGCTGATTCCGAGTATATATTCAAGCTCAAGCTGTAGTCAATTAGAGGAGTTCGGTTTCGGGTCCTGCTGCTACATCCATGGGACGCATGCCACGGTGGATTTTGGAAATCCAGTCGTCATATACCTCTATATCATGAAAACCCTCAATCCTCGCAACAGGCATTCCTCGCTTCAAAGCAACCACAAGGGGTACCCCAAACACCTCAAAGCTCTCTCGTACCTTCGGAACTTCGTCGATGTTCACTTTCCCGAAGAACACTTTTCCTTCATAGTCTGAAGCCAGTTCCTCCATTATCGGCATTAGGCGTTTGCAATGAGGGCATTGCTGCCGGTATAATTCGACAACTGCGGTGCGAGACTGCCGTAATTCATGTACTTCGTTCATACTGCTGAGATCGTTCAGTTCGCCGTTGGCTTTTTGGTCCTTCTCATCCTTCGCCATGGCCATCTCAAGGCGTTTCGCCATATCTTCTACGTTGCTTCCTTCGGGCTTCTCGTCTGGAGACATCTGCAGCACCCATTCTTGGAGAGGTTATCAGTGAAGCAATAATACTGCTCTGTTATAGGGGCTTCTTGTGTGTAAGGTGCAAACCAATATTCACTCTCTACTGCTGATGTGACAACCTGATGCCAACATAACCTTTTTATCAAGAACGAAAGGTACCGAGTCAGTGTCACCACCATTCACATAGTTCGGGCCCGTGGCATAGCCTGGAGAGACTGTATAAATCTCGGGTTATTATTGCACCGCTCTGATATGCGGGTGAAAGCCACAGTCTTCCGCTCATTTAGGCGGGAAGCGGGTGTTCAATCGGCTACGGATTTCCCGTGTCGGGACAAATCACCCCGGGCCCACCACTCATTTTCTCGGTTCATTCAAGTGCTCTAGGGACCAATTCTGCAATCAAGTCAAGGGACCGTCGAGCCTGTTCATTGGTGAGTTCGAATATGAGTGGACCATCAAAACCGTCACTGTAAATCTCGGAGACGAATTCTTGCACAGGCATCTCACCATCACCAAGCGCCAGATGATCCTCGTGCACTGCAACACCATCACACTCCCTGTAGCTCCCATCGTTGAGATGGATTTCGGCGATTCGATCCCGGTGCTCCCGATAGAAGTCAACCACGGGTTCATCACCCGAGAACTTTGTCAACAGATGACCGGTATCAAAACAGATGCTGCACTCATACTCATCAATAACTTGACGGGTTATCCCGAACGGGAACTCGATGTTTTCTACAGCTAGACGCTTTGAATCCAAACCGGTTTGTTCGAGAATTTCTTCGATGCTTTGCGCAGAGAATCCAGCCATAAAGGAAGTAATGACTTCCATGATGCCGTCGGGAAAATCTAGGCGGGAAAACTCTGCGGCCAGTGCACCTGTGGAATGTAGAACGTAGTATTCTGGTTCCAAGGGTTCCACGAGTTCCACTGCTGCGACTGTGCTCTCCACGCTTCCTTTGCGTACGTATTCATTAGGACTAGCCAGTTCCAGCGACCATAATGGAAGGTGAGCTGTGAAGGTGCAGCTGGTCTCATCTCGCAGATCCATGAGCTGGTGGATCGTGGTAGGGGTGAAAGAACCCGGAATGAGATGCGGGACATCCAAGGTGAGCTCGATAACTTCTATGTGCTTTATGTGTAGAGCAGAGTGAACAAGTTCAACAACATCAAAACGTGAGAAGTCGGGCGTGCCATTCCCGATAATTAGTTCAGCTGCGGGCTCAAATTCGAGGGGAACTATTCCGAAACGCAACGCTATCAATTCTCCGTGGCTTGCGAGTCCATGGTACCCAATAAAGGTAAGCTATCAAGCGAATATCTTAAGAAACAAGGGAATTTTTCATTTTATTATTGTAAGAACAAATGTACGCCAAAAGTCTCTTATGGGATAGTCCCAGCAAAACTTCGTAAGTGACAAAAAATGGCAGACCCTCTATTCATAGGAACAGCAATTGCAGCAGGTTTGCTTGCCGTTATCGTTGCCATCTGGATTTTTCGAGAGAATGAAAAAGCAGATGAAGGCACCGAGCGGATGAGAGAGGTAAGCTCCTATATTGAAAACGGAGCGTATTCATTCATCCAACGGCAGTATAAGCTGCTCACCGCGTTCACTCTTGTGTTGGCGGCGGTAATCGCTTTTGTATTCGAGTGGCCATATTCAGTACCCATTGCCATATCCTATATCATTGGATCATTGGCGAGTATGGTAGCTGGTTACCTCGGAATCATCGTCGCAACAAGAGCTAATAGACGAACAGCAGCAGCCGCAAACAAAGGCGGACTTCACGCCGCGTTTAAGGTGGCTTTCAGGGCAGGTTCATTCATGGGCTTGTGCATAGCTGGCATCGCTCTCATAGGGCTGGGAATCCTCTATCCTGTGTGGGAATTCGTATTTCCAACAGTTGGCGCCCCCAAGCTCTGGGAAATCGTTGTTGGTTTCAGCTTTGGTGCTAGCACTGTTGCTCTGTTTGCTAAAGCCGGTGGCGGCATATATACTAAAACCGCAGATATTGCAGCTGATATTGTAGGAAAGATTGAACACCACATCCCAGAAGACGATCCACGCAATCCTGCAGCTGTTGCTGATGCTGTCGGTGATAATGTGGGAGATGTCGCTGGAAGTGGTGCAGACATCTTTGATAGTAATGTCGCTTCGATTCTTGGTGCAGCTATTCTTGGTGCATCTATTGACGCCGTTACACCGACCACCATCTCCTTCGGCCTGCTACCTTTGATGCTTGCAGGCATTGGTACAATATCCTCCGTAATTGGGGTGTTCTTAGTACGACCGAAGGAAGGAGAAGATCCCGGACCAGCGTTGAACAGGGGTACTTACCTCACCACGATATTATTTGCGGTTTTTGGTACGATAGTAATCTATCTTCTAGGAGCTAATCTGGTGCTAGCCCTTTCAGCCATACTCGGATTGCTTGGTGGTGTTGTTATCGGATTCACGTCTGATGTGTTCACAAGCGACCGTGGCCTTGGCTCATTCAAGCCAGTGCTCAACATGGTTGATGCAGCAGATGAAAGCTCTGCCAGCCTTATTCTGTCAGGGTATTCCTATGGGCTGTTGAGTGCAATACCGTCTGTTCTCGGCGTTGTTGTAGCCATGGTACTTTCCTTTGTTCTGGGCGCAAATGCAACCACACCTGGACTTGGAGGTTGGTCAGGCGGAATATATGCTGTCGCAATTGCCGCAGTAGGCCTGCTGTCTACCAATGGATTCATTATGTCTACAGATGCCTATGGCCCGATTGTGGATAATGCAAGAGGCGTAATCGAACAAGCACAAGCTCCTCACGAAGCAGTGGTTGCCTGTGACAAACTAGATGCAAGTGGTAACACAACCAAGGCGATAACGAAAGGGTTCGCAATTGGTGCTTCTGCGATTTCTGTGCTTGCACTGTTTTCTGCATTCATAGAAAGTGCGGGCATAGGACGAGTTGTCAATATCGCAGATCCATTCATCCTTGCGGGAGCATTCATCGGGTCTCTGATTCCCCCGGTATTCTCAGCCATTCTTATTCTCGGTGTTCAGAAAAACAGCGGGAGGGTAATCAGGGAAATTCGAAGACAGTTCGATGAGGATCCAGGCATACTGGAAGGCACCTCCAAACCAGACTATGACGCCTGTATCGGTATCGCAACAACTGGGGCAATCAAAGAGCTGATGCCAGGTACACTACTGGCCATTGGTGTGACTATTCTTACCGGGGCAATTCTAGGACTCCAAGCTTTGGCCGCCTATCTCGGTGGTGCAGTCATCATCGGTTTCATCCTCGCACTACTCATGGATAACGCCGGTGGAGCATGGGATAACGCCAAGAAGATTATAGAATCACCAGAATATGACAAGTACGAGAAAGGTACGCCCGAGTATCATGAGGTGCATGACAGCAGCGTACTCGGCGACATGGTTGGCGACCCGTTCAAGGACACAGCCGGGCCAAGCATCAACACCCTGCTTGTCGTGCTCAGCCTGACGGCAACCCTATTCTTGCCTATCATCACAATCCTCCACAACCTGGTCTTCCCGTGATATAGTAGCATAGAGTAACTCCCACGGCGCCCCGGGGTTTCATCCTCGGGGTTGCCAACCATTTTCTTTTCACGTTTCCAATCAGACTCGATTCTAATACTAGTGCAAAGCTGGTACTATTCCATAAGACAGCACTGACTGATTGCTTATTAGTGACAATTCGAGAACTGATACGGATGACTATCGAGAAAGAATATACCGAAGGCAGGACATCCTTCCTGAGTGCAGATGTGGAGCATTATGCAGTAAAGGGACAACCTACGGCAGATATGCCAGTATTCTACAATCCCAGAATGCAAGTCAATAGAGACATCTCAGTTGCGATTCTCTCTGCTTATCTAAATGAATATTCGGTGGATTTGATGTGTGAACCACTTGCGGGCTCAGGAGTGCGGACGCTTCGTTATCTCATCGAATGCGATGGTGATTTCCGCGCAAAGATGTTTGATATAAATCCAGTTGCAGTCGAGATGTGTAGAAAGAATGTAGAACTTAATGGGCTCAAACAGCGGGCTGAGGTAACTCGCGGAAATGCCAAAATCCTGTTGATAACTGAATCAAAGGAACAACGATTCGATTTTGTGGATTTGGACCCATTTGGAACCCCAGCGCCCTACATCGATTCGGCCATACTATCGCTGAATCCAAGAGGCAGCATGCTTGGAGTTACAGCTACAGACATGGCAGTCCTCTGTGGGGTATATCCCAGAGTGGCTCTTAGAAAGTATGGGGGGTATTCCATCAGAGCTCCCTTCACCCACGAATTAGCTGTGAGATTACTCTATGGGATGATATATCATGCGGCTGGAAAGCAGGACTATGGAATTCAACCAGTTGCTTCTCTCAGCACCGACCACTACGTGAGAATCTGGACAAAGCTCCATGAAAGCAGGAGTGCATCAAATCGACAATCGCGTGAGATTGGGGTGATATCTTTCTGTCCGGAGTGCATGCAGTATCATGTACAACCACTGCGAGAGAAAGGAGGATTGGGATATTTTGAGCATGCCACTGAAGGGTGCAATGGCTCAGTCCGAACAGCAGGCCCACTCTGGTTGGGAGCCATCTACGACTCCTCTCTATTAGAACGGGCAAGCGAAATAATAGAACAGCGGAACGGAGATTTCACCTCACAAACACCCAAGCTTGTAAGCGCTATGCTGGAAGAAGAAGCGTTGATGCATAGACCGTATGTCGATATTCATGCTTTATGCGATGCATATAGTCTGACTCCACCAGCCACTGATGATATCAGATGTGTGTTGAAAGAAGCAGGATATGCATCTACTAAAACCCATTTTACACCAACCGCCATTAGAACAGATGCACCAGTTGCCAAATTGGTAGAGATCATCGAGAACTTGAACAAGAGGAGATAGAAAAATGGGAAGACGAAGAAGAGATGAATACTACTATCAGAAGGCTAAGAAAGAGGGGTATCGCAGCAGATCAGCATACAAGCTCAAGCAAATTGTGAAAAAGTTCAAATTATTGCGTGACGTTGATGTAGTGCTGGAGCTTTGCAGTAGCCCGGGAGGGTGGACACAAGTACTACGAGAGCTGGACCCATCCCTAGAAATCGTGGCAGTTGATATTGAGAGAATGACCCCGGTCATGGGGGTCCGCTTTATCCAGGGAGACATACGGGCAGAGGAAACACAGCAGAAAATCAAGGATTTCACACGAGGTGAAGCCGACCTTGTGCTTTCAGATTGCTCACCAAAGGTTTGTGGGAACTGGAATATAGATGTCGCTAGACAGTTAGAACTGGCTGAAACAACCTTCAGTATCGCTCATAGGCTAGGCAGCGATAAGGCGTTAGCAAAGGTTTTCGAAGGGGCCGGGTTTGAGGAGTTCAAGAATAGGATACAACAGAAATTCGCAAAAACCCGCCTTATCAAACCAGATGCATCACGGAAATCTAGCTCCGAGCTTTATCTTCTAGCTTCTAATCCACGATGAACTATCAACGAAAAACCGGTCTACTCTATTCTGTGCTCACTGTATTGAGCCATTCTTCAAGATCCCTGCACTTAACTGGGGAGTCGGGTTGCCTTGCACCACACTTGCTTAGTTTAAGGCAATGAAAGCATGGGCACCCGCCTAAGTCGCTCAAGTGTGAAGTCTCCGGTTCCGAGATGAAATCTGCGCTTATGAATAATCGTCTATCTTCAGCTGCTTCTTGTTTTTGCATTATGAATCCCTTGCTGGTCAGTTGTTTGATGGTGTATGTCAATGTGTTTGAATTCAGGTTCAATTTGTTTTTCAGTACGGAAGTGAGCAGACCTCTGTTACCCGCCGCCTCTATGGCGGCCATAATTTGGTCGGCCACGTTTTCCATTCTTCATGACCTTTCGGCAATACGTATGACAACTAGCTGACTAGTATGATTTTGAAGATTAATAATTATTCGGAAGCTGCTCTCCAAATCTGGCTCTCCTTGTACACAAATGTACATGAATGTGTTGATGTATCCATCAGCCTTCGTAGAGGTATAGAACCCTGTTCACAAGGCGGTCGGTATCAACGTTGTTCGCAGGAGAGACCGCTACATACGGGTGCGTTACAGGACCAAATACATCTGAAACGGTACCGATTCGATCCAGACTCTTGTCAACAACAGATGTGCCGATTCCAGGAATCTTTTGTGTTCTGAGAATGATGGACCCGGTTTTTGATACATGAAGTACTTTTCCTAACCGTCTCAAGTTGATTCTCCCTCAGGTAATCATATCATCTACGTGATTTCCGTTTCCGTTTGGCCTCTTCAAGCTTCTTTTTCTTAGCAACAACTTTTCGAGCACCCTTAGCAAGCATCATCAGAAGGCGTTTTTTACTATGGCCCTGTGGATTTTCAAGAACAATATAGCCCCCCCTGTCTTCCCAAGGATGACGTGGATATCTCTTACCTTGAACTACCTTGGCCTCATGTCCTATGACCTTAGCAGCAAGACGAAGAAGATTAGCACTTGGATCTTTGACACAAAGATTCGCCGGGATTCGCCGGCCTTCTGCCCGTGTGAGCTTGGCATCTATGTATTCAGGCCAGATGATTAAACCATCGCGTTCTTTCATGATGCTGGAATCTCCTGTCTATTTATCGGTGCCCAACGGGTCTGGGCGAAGTTGACCGATGTTTGCTTTTTTACCCTTCGTTTCAACAGCAAGGCCCTTAAGAGAGCAAGAGGTTCACCGTACGATATAATCAAGGAGCAGTTTTGTTGTTGGCGAAACGTAAAAGCAAAGATACCTACTTCTGCGAAATCGCGGATCTTGTATCATCTCGCAGTACGTGTCTGAGAAACAAGGTTGGTGCTGTGTTAGTCAAGGAATCACAGATTCTCAGCACAGGGTACAATGGAGCACCAACAGGACTGCCTCATTGTGATGAGGTAGGGTGCATCAGAGAGGAACTGAAGGTGCCACCTGGAGAACGGCATGAACTCTGTAGGGGTTTGCACGCCGAACAGAATGCTATCATACAAGCCGCGTATCACGGAGTATCAGTGAAAGGAGGAAAAATCTACTGTACAACAAAGCCATGCAGTATCTGTACCAAGATGCTCATCAACGCAGGAATAACGGAGATTATCTACGTAGAACCATACAAAGATGAGCTTGCTGAACAACTCATCAAGGAATCTAATTTGAAAGTTCGCAGAGTAGAAATAGAGAGAAAATATGGAAGAAACGCGAGAAAGCAGAGATAGACCGATTATCGGGAAAGATTAAAGACTACCTGCAGCATGCTCCTTGATAATATAAAGGCGGCAGAAATTATGCCAAACCTGCATGACTTGATATCTATTCATGACCTAGCACGCGAAGACATCGATATGATATTAGATAAGGCGGCGGAAATGGAGAATGAGGCCATTGAACGCAGCAAACGACTCGAGAAGAAAATAATGGCATGCCTTTTTTTTGAGCCATCAACAAGAACCCGCCTTTCTTTTGAAAGCGCAATGCTAAGATTGGGTGGTAGCATCCTAGGATTCGCCGATATCGGGGTGACAAGTGCCGGAGGAAAAGGGGAGAATCTAGCAGATACAATACGAACCGTGGAGCAATATGCTGACTTGATAGTTATTCGTCATCCTTTGGACGGTTCAGCCAAACTGGCAGCTGAATTCTCACGCATCCCCATCATAAATGCAGGTAGTGGTTCAGAAGAACATCCAACCCAGGCGCTTCTGGATTTGTATTCAATCAAGAAGATGAAAGGCTCTATTGATGGACTTTCTATATCGCTCTGTGGGGATTTGAAATACGGAAGAACAGTCCATTCATTGGGAATCGCACTCGCTGATTATGATGTGCGAATCACCTTAGCTGCCCCGCCCACGTTGAAAATGAAACCTATGATCGTTAGGGAACTGGATGAGGCAGGAATAGAAGTCAAACAGGTGGGCAGCATTGAGGATGCAGTAAGAGATGTTGATGTCTGTTACATGACCCGCATTCAGAAAGAGCGCTTTCCCGATGTTCGTGAGTATGACAAGGTAAAGGGGAAATTCAGAATAACAATGGACGAGGTTAGCATGATGAAGGACGATGCCATTATTCTTCATCCATTGCCCCGGGTTGATGAAATCGATTCGGAAGTCGATTCAGCACCACAAGCTCGCTATTTCGACCAAGTGTACAGTGGTGTGGTAACACGGATGGCGCTGCTGGATATCATCTTAGGTCAATCAGATTGAAGGTCACGAAGCTCTTTTATCAAGTCTTCAAGCGAACCGATTCCGCTCGTAGCCAAGGGTATGTTCATTCCCTCAGCTAGGTCGATAGTAAGCCGATCAACCTCAGGAGTACCATGTAGAATCACGAACGTTGGCTTGAACTCCTGAGATTTGATGGCGACCATGGGTGCCCTTCCAGTACTGACTTTCGTAAACACAAGACACCGGTCGGTTGCAGCTCCAAAAATTTTCAGGAAGGCTTCGCTATTCAGCTCCTTTACTGCTCTCTCGGCGTCAACTACCGAGTAACCATAGATTTCTCGATTCAATCCCCGTTCACCTGTTAGCAAGTCGCATTTCAGTTTCTTACACAGCTGATCAATAGTGAGTGGAGAATGCAAGTCCGACATTGCCAGCACGATGTTCAAATCAACTAGGTCCACATCCATCAGCCGCAGGAACGCAGAAACAACCTGACCGCCATTCTGCTCATCTAAAGTGATGAGAGCCATGATAAACCGCCTGATTGTTGCACTTCCAGGGGACTTCCTTCGACCTGATTCGTAGTCACTTATGACGCTTGGACTGATGTCAAGATAATTGGCAATGTCAACCTGTGCAAGTCTGAATCGTTCGCGCCACATGCGCATGGTCTTCCCAGGATCGTCGGATAAGGCGATTTCGCCAGCCATCCTGCGCGCTAGTCGTTCCCTTGCTGAAGATTGCATCGACATATATCATAGTTGGTCCGTGATATGTGATAAAGGTATTCGTCAATAGTCGAAGATTCTGTTATTGAATCGCGGATTGAGAGAATGATTAGTCGACACCTCATGCCAAACGGGATAGACTATTCTAATCTTAGATGGAACCCTGAAAATCAATGAGAATGGTTGGTGGGCCCGGAGCGATTTGAACACCCGAACTCTTGGACCCAGTATATCGGAGTTAAATTCGTCGCAAATGCAATATCCTATGTCTCTATTCAATTTCTGGTGCAGGAGAGAGTTCTCTTTGTGGATTCTTTCCTCTCCGTCGAATAGCGTGGATTCCTCCGACAACAACTATGATTGAAACAGCAGCGATGATGATCGATTGAAATAGCCGGTCAGTTAGTCCGTTCCAGAGGCGGGTGCCCAGCCTATCTCCAGTGGTCGTTCGAAGAATGGTCGAGGCGCCAACAACCCATCCATGAGTTAGATTGTTGAAATCCACTGCTACCATTCTTTGGGACAATCCTTCGGGCGCGGTTTGTTCGTACCAATTGGCTCCCCCATCAGGAGTGTACATTACGTCCACCGTATCACCAACGATCCAGCCATGGTCTTTGTCAAGGAAGTGGATATCAGTACAGTACGGTAATCGGAACCCCCCAAATGGAGTCCTTTCAGGGACTGGTAGTTCCTCCCAGGTCTCCCCATCGGTCGTGTGGGCAAGGCGGTCATCACCGATTGCCCAGCCCTCGGTTTCGCTCACGAAGGACACCGACCAACCGCCCCTATCCGATGTGCTCTCCCAGGTTTCACCTCCGTCCTCGCTGTGGTAGATACCGCCAAACCCCATCGCCCAGATGACCTGTGGGGAGAGGAATTGCATCATGCGAAGGTTATCATTGAATGTCCACCCGAGAACTGACTCCCATGTGTCACCACCATCAGAAGTCTCATAAAGCATCCAATGGTACGCAGTCCATCCATGGGTTTTGTTGATGAACCCCACAGTAGTCATCGAGTAGTTTAGCTTGGTTGTAGAACTCTGATTCCAAGTTTGGCCTCCATCGATTGTGTAAAACAACCTTCCACGACCATTGATCCAAATCGTCTTTTCGTCAACGACATCCATAATCGTAGCATATTGGGAGCTCTTATTGTATAAGAGCTGCCAAGAGTCACCACCGTCTTCCGTGCCTAGGACGATGATAGTGGTAGGAATATGCTCCTCTAGTTCTCCTAACACCCATCCATGTGTTGCATTGATGAACTCTACATCCAGAAAAGTAGCTTCGGGGTAACCATGTTCGATAGCCTCCCAAGTGGTTTCAGTCTTCTGAGCTGGTTCATGGTCAGCTAAGGTTGTTCCTGCAAAGCCCATTACCAGACTCGGAAAGCACAGTACAACGAGAAGACACGATTTTCTCATCGCTCGTCTTGATATACCCCTGTAAGAACTTCTCACTGGTGCCATTTTTTCCAGGTCTCTCCTCACGTCTGCGCCCAAAAGATGAACCAATAACTACTCCAATTTAGCAGTTCGTATCTTTCGACTGCATGGATAAGAAGATTGTCCTATCAAAACGGTACATCGCCTCCACCACCTCCGCCACCTCCTCCGCCGTCGCCTATCGTATATGTACCTGTGTCGATACCCAATAGGTGGCCATTTGAGTCATAGGCCTTCACCATCACCATCATCTTTGCATAACCCGAAGGATGTGTCCACGACCTGTAGTACTTGCCACTGCTGGGAGTGGAGTCAATACCGCAATACGAATACGACGTCCACGACCCAAATTTGGTCCTGTACTTCGCGTAGAACTTCACATAGTCCATTGGCGAGTAGTGGGTGACATAGGCCCTGACTGTGGAGTCAACGACCGAAACAGAACTAATCAATGCCGAGTATGGGACCGGGTCACTGGGATCGTTTGGGTTGTATCCCCATGCGATTTCATCACCATCATTTATCCAGTCGTTATCAGAATTGGAGTCAGTAGGGTCGGTTCCATGAGTTGATACCTCATCATAATCGGAGAGGCCATCATTGTCCGAGTCCCAGTCATTTGGGTCTGTCTCATGATAATAGGTCTCGGCATCATCTGTCAGCCCATCGCCGTCCGAATCGGTCCCTTCAGTTGCGTATTGAAAAACAGTATCATAGGTGGCCTGATTATCCTCGTCATTAATCAATCGGTAATGGTCAACATCGAAATAGCTCTTATCTGCAAAAGATAAATGAGCCCTCCCTCTCGCAACTATCGGGTCACTGAGGTCCCCATGAATATTGGACACCAATGCGCTCAGCACCGGATCGTATCCGCTTGTTGTGTACCAGTTGATACCAGTAGAATAACTCATGGGGTCACAGTTCAAGCCGAGAATAAGTGGGCTCCATGGTGTCATCGACCAGTACACCGGACTTGGCCATAAGCTGCCATGGGTTAAGAACCCTCCAAGTAGGCTGAGAATGTCCGCCCAAATGATGGTAGGATCTGCAAGAGAAGTACCAAGATTCGGGGTTCCAAGCATAATCACTTTGCCAATATCTATGTTTGCAGTATCAAGCTCTGTTCGATGTAATGCGAGCATTTCACGAACAATGACGCCGCCCATGCTATGGGCTATGATATTCACCTGGCTCCCCGAAGAGAGATCAAGGAGTTCACCAGCGAAATTGTCGGCAAAATCCGAAAGCGTGTAATTCCAATGGATGTGGTTCTTGGCGTCCTCGTCAGCTGGGTTATAATGTTCAAAATAGCTGAAGTCCCTGATATCGGTATAATCTATGAGTTCGTAGTCGCGGCCTGAGAAATCGTACCTCATATCGAGAAAATCCAAATCATCACCCCAGTATCCGTGAACAAAATACAGGTATCGACCTAATGGGTGAAGCATTGTCTGTTGAGCCTGGGATACTCGATTGAAGGGAAACATCAGGTCACTATTTGAGCGGACTAGTCGCTTGAGATACCAACCAATCAGTATTGCTCCTGCTTCTGCGTCCACGTTCCCATCAAATCCAAATATATTCGAAGAGGGATCTGATGGGGAATGACATGCTAATATGACCGCTTTCTGTGGCTGTCTTGCAGCGATTGCGTCATATATCATAGACCATAAGATAAGGCCATTCGGGGTTTCAAGTCCGTCCGGTTGCCCATGCCCCACAAGCACAATCATGTCCTCGTGCAAGGGAATAGAATCCAACCTTTCAAAATCAGTCTCCACAGTTCTGACAGGAAAAGGAGACACTTCGTCTTGGAGTGTTTTTGCAGCGATGCTGGTATTTTCATCCTGGTTGTTAGCCATAACAATCCATGCCGTAGGATGCAATGGTTCAGGCTGGAATGTGGTGCTAATCACCGGGAGCAGTATCAATATAAGAATTACAAAGTTCCTCGCGCTTTTGCCATCAATCATTTTCGAAACTCCGTATTGTAATCTGTCAGAACATAATATAAACTCCCCAATAATGAAACACATAACACAGATTGAAAGTGAAGGAGGAAATGTCTACGATAGTAGAATAGTAATATCCCAGCACGAATTAGGCCGCTCTTGAACCCGCTGAGGAATGATATAGCCTTAGACAGATTAGATTACCCGAATGTGGGTATGACGCTTCATCAGTGCATTAGCGGGTTAAGCTGCAGGAAACAGGATTTAGCCCATTTGAAGAAGTGCTCAAACACACAACGTATCATTTACGAACTCCAGACGAAGGCCAAAATAAATATCAGCGTTGTATCGAAGGGTTTGCCAACGAATACTGTAAAACTTATCGAATGAAGGGTTATTAGGATGCCTACGTGCGCCACTTAATCCTTTGGTTCATTGTTTTGGCGCTCTTTGGACGCGAAAAACAATGAGAATGGTTGGTGGGCCGGGTGAGATTCGAACTCACGCACGCCTGGACCCAAACCAGGAATCAAGCCACACTAGTTCCGATAGGATGAGACTAACGGAATAGCTAGACCACCGACCCAGTGATTCTAAGACATGGTTCTGTGAGTTCACATTATAAGAGTAGTGGAAAGCTCACGTAAAGACCGAGATTTTGTGGGCAGAACCATCGTCTACCAGCGCGATTTCCAAGGTATTGGTTTCGGGACTGTAGGCGGCTGAAAGCGGGGCTATATCTTCGTCACCATCAGCAGAAACAAGCCCGATAGGAACAGACATGCCATCGACTTCTAACGAGCTGGGTTCTTCTGTAATAGCTCTGAACTCGACGATCAAGTCCCGGGAGGGTGGTGTCCAATCACCCTGTCTCTCAGATATTGCAACGGACAGAGTATCGGTCCCACAGGAGCTTGTTATTGTTGTTACAGCGCAGGGGCCATCTTCCGAAATACCGTCATCTTCATACAAGTCGATATGCCCCACTCCTTCTGGGTAGACCAGAATCCGGAGATCGCCTTGGTCCTCGTCGGTGGTTTGGACCACATCACCTGTTGGAACTACTGAACCACCTTTGAAGTACACAGGCATGGTATCTAGGGGTGCGGGGACTGTAATCCTTTGACCGCCCTTGATTCGTTCACCTGTCCAGTAGCTGAACCAGGTTCCTGGCGGGAAATAGACACTGCGACTTTCGGCACCTTGGTCAAGCACAGGTGCAACCATCATGCTTGGGCCAATCATGAATTGATCATCAATATCACAGGCAGCAGAATCATCTTGGAACTCAAGGACGAGGGGTCGCATTATCGGCAGTCCGGTTTCATTGGCTTCCTTCGCAAGAGAATAGAGGTACCGCAAGAAGCGATAACGGAACGAGATGTATTTTCTAGCATAATTAACGGCGTCTTCACCCAGTTCCCACGGCTCTTGACGTGCTGTATGAATCCGCGTATGATTCCGTGAAAACGGATAGAGACTACCCAGCTGATACCACCGGATCAACAGCTCTTCTGTCACATCATCGCTGAAGCCACCGATATCAGCACCACAGAATGGTATACCTGATAGTCCCAAGTTAAGCAGCATCGGAATGGAGAGAGCCAAGTATTCCCAAGTGGAGTGATTATCCCCCGTCCAAGTAGCTGCATAGCGTTGATACCCAGCATAACCTGCTCGAGTCAGTATGACGGGGCGTTCATCGGGAAAAACCGCCTTGAGTCCATCGAAGACCGCACGCATCATATCGAGTGCGTATCTATTCCGCATTCGTGGTTCCCAAGGCGTGCCCTTGTGGTCGACAACGTCGTCCATTGAATACTCCTCTCGCATCCCTGGATACATACAGTGGCTGGGTTCATTCATGTCCAACCAGCTTGCGTTACTCACACCCGATTCCATGAAACCTTCATATTGGGAACCAAACCAATCACGCACTTCCTCACGAGCAAAATCAGGGAAGACCGTTCTTCCAGGCCAGACCAGTCCAATATATTCGCTGCCATCTTCATTTTTGAGGAAGAAATCATGCGTACTGCCTTCGTCGTACAGGTCATACCCCTCCTCCAATTTGACTCCCGGATCGATGATAGTCATAACATGATAATCAAGTCTGTTCAGCGCCTGAACAAACTCGCGCGGATTAGGAAAAATCTCGGGATTCCATGTGAAGATTTTGAAATCGTGCATATATCCGATATCAAGTGTGATAGTATCGCACGGAATCTTGTGTTGTCTGAACCCCTTTGCTACCTCCAGCAGTTCCTCTTGGCCCTCATACAGCTCCCACCGAGACCAGTGATGCCCCAAAGCCCACCGAGGCATGAAATATGGTCGGCCGGTAAGCCACGTATATCCCTCCAGCACCTCTGAGATTGAAGGCCCCAGAATGAGGTAATAGTCAACTGGGCCTCCGGGAGCACCAAAGGAATAGAAATCGTCACTTTCTTTCTTGAAGTCAAATTGTGTTCGGAAGGTATTATCAAGGAATACGCCATGTGCAATTTTGTCGCGTAACGTGATGAAGAAAGGAACACTCTGATAGAGTGGATCTGTTTCAGAGTCATAATGGGGATTATCATTGTTCCACATTTCGTAATGCAGGCCCGATTTATCAAGCCCATTTGTTTTTTCACCAAGACCGTAGAAATGCTCATCTCCGGCACTCTTCATACTGCATGTGAAGCCTGCATCTTGCCAAGTCAGACCGAAACTAGCCAAAGATTCAGTAATGATTGACCCATCTTTATCTTTCAGCCGAAAGATGCCATCGTCTAGAGTAACCGTTAGTGTAAACTCGTCTCCCGAAATTACAGATACATCGTTTTCGATACGTATATCAAGTGAAACGTTTTGTTGTTTTTCAAGAACTGCAACAGATTGCTCTTCTCTGTAAGATTCATCTTGCGTCATCTGGACTCTGACGATTTTTGGAGAGAGTACTGTGATTCTTGCCGTTCCGTTTTCACAAGTATACTCGATCCGATTCTGGTGGATATCAGTTTCCTGAAGTGCTCCTAGCTTCGGGGACATTGACAGTATCACTACATCGAGGTCAGGGTAAGGCCTTTTTTCTATTGCGAAATTGTATTTGATAACAAAAAGGTCAAATAGCTTCTAATAGCGAGCTTATGTGAGTTGGGAAAGTTGAGTTTACTCGGGCCTGACGATTTCGACAAGGACCGAAAAGAGCGTATCAAAAAGCTTGCACGAGATCTATCGCCTGCAGTAAGGAAGGAACTCGACAAATTACTTAATAAGAAAGATTTGCCAGACGCACGGCGGAAAATTAGGGAACTCGTCGGACCAGAAAGAGCGAAACGATTGCTGAATGAAAATAGCAGCGAATAACAACATGAGGAATTCTGATGACCATACCAACACCGTGAGGCTTTCCAGGAGGGAGGATTCCTGAATTCTGAAACTGAAGAAGTCGACTTAACCCCACGGGTAGCTAGAAGTACGAATGTCAAGTTATCTATCATTCGAACCCTTGAGGCCGAAAAGCGAACGCATCTTGCTGAACTACGCACTGGGACTGCAATCCTAGCCATTCCGATGTCTTTGCTGACAATACTGATTGCAACATCAAACTACTATGACTTGGCCAGTGTCATGGTGTTCATCGTAGGCCTTGTAGCTGGGATTATTGGTTTGACAGTTATTGGTACCTTCTTTATTTACCGCTCACTCAAACGGATTAGAAAAACGGAACAGCTTCGGGATGTGGCCTGTGCTGAGACTTCCGAAATCGCAGAAAACGGCTATGTTCTCGACCACCGCTTTGAGTAGGCAACTAGTCGCTCGGAATGGCACAATATTTTCAAAAAATTCACTAAACACTCGTTCGCTCGAACCCGCGGCCTCTTGTCGACTATTTTATAAACCTATACTATTAAAAAATCATCTATTCTATATGTCTAATGAGTCTGTGAATAGCACTAATTTTCAAATGTCATACCTTGAGTAAGTCAAGAAATAATGGAGCCTCAGGCGAGATTTGAACTCGCGGCCTCATCCTTTTCGGCTAGTCCGGAAATCGGACGTCCATACCAAGGATGCGATCTAACCAGGCTGAGCTACTGAGGCTTGCATCGTGAACCGGTCCACATGAATGTAGACCGAGGCACAGCGCTCTCGGCTATTGCAACGGCCTTAAAGTTTTCTACTTGTAACTCAGAATCCGCACCTAAAGGCTTTATGAAGAGGGTCCATGTTTCAGATTACGGCGGATGTCTTAAACGAAACAAGGTAGATTGTATGTCCTCACGTTCAAGTATCAATGAGAAAGCCCTGCAGATATTGCAGGATTTCATAGAAGATGCAGAGGAGCTAGGCTGTAAGACGATAGATACCAAATGTGGAGCAACCGTTATCGATACAGGAATCAAAGTACCTGGTTCTATTGAAGCAGGCAGACTGATAGGGAGAATCAGTATGGGTGGCCTAGGTGCAGTCCGCATTGTGCCGACACATATTGAAGATATGACAGTACAGGCAGTCATGGTCGCTACGCAAGAACCCGTTATTGCAACACTGGGTTCACAGCTGGCAAGATGGAGAGTGAACTATCATGGGTTTTCAGCCCTGGGTTCGGGTCCCGCGCGAGCGAAAGCCGGCATAGAGAAGGATTTTTTCGAGGATATCGACTACACTGATGATGCTGATACTGCAGTACTTGTTCTAGAAACACGACAGTATCCCGGTGATGATGTGCTGAGGTCAATAGCAGAAACGTGCAGTGTTTCACCGGAGAATCTGCATTGTGTTCTTGTTCCGACTGCCAGTGTAGCAGGTTCTGTCCAAATAGCAGCAAGGATTGTCGAAATTGGCATCTATAGGTTATACAAACTGGGATTGAAACCGCAACAAATCAGGGGTGGATTTGGAGTGGCTCCCTTTCCTACACAGATAGATGATGATGTCTCTGCGATGGGAGCCAGTAATGACTGTCTTGTATATGGTGGAAGAGTCCATTTCTTCATTGCGCCACGAGAAATCGACATTCTAGAAGAAATAGTTCAGAAAGCATGCTCAAGCTATTCGAAAAGCTACGGCAAATCGTTTTCCGAATTGTACAAGGGAGCAGAGAACATCTTCTATAATATGGACCAACAGCTCTTCAGTCCTGCACGAATCTCAATCATGGACATTGAAGCAGAGAATATCTACCGAGCTGGCAAGATAAATGTCAAATTAGTGCGGAAAGCGCTAGGTCACGTCTAGCTCTTCAACCTCTTCTCTCTCATCCTCGCTAGCAGGCTTAACCAACTCAGCTTTGGGTATCGGATAGCTGAGAGCTTTCTTTGTCGCTATTACACCAAGCAGAGGTATGATAGCACAAAGGATGAACGTCGCTGGGAAGCCAAAAGCTGGTTTGAACCAGCCAAAGAAGGCTATCAAGGGCATGGATAGAATCATTACCAATGTCGGACGTAGCGAATAGAGACTGTTGCGGATTTTGTTTGGTATGACATCAATCATAATCCGCTGGCTCAGTATACCTGCAAGACCGCCGAAAATCCCGGTTACAACAAAAATGATGAACATCAGAAACACGGGTAGTATCGACACAGCCGGAATCTGAATAATTGCTAGGTTGAGATAGGGAATCACGATGTTTACCATCTCAGCACCAGCCGGAGCACGCGGAAAGAAGAATGTGAGAGCTGCAAGCCCCAGCAGCGCAATAAAGCCGTTGAACTGAGCAAGTCGAAATCGGGGGATCCATTTCTTTGGTTCGAATCGTTTGGCCCATATACCAGTCCGTTCCTGAAAGACAGCATTGGGGACGAATATTAACGTTCTATAGGAGGATACGGCAACTTCAGTTAATAGATAGTTGAAATAGAGTGGAAACAATAGCAGGTTCCACCAAAGTGGTCCGACACTGAATAGCAAGACCTCACCCAATATGAAGAAGATAACAAAAGGATCTGAAACGAGGAAGCGAACTCCACGCTTCATGATGGAGGTATACTCCTCGAAAGATGGAGGGGCATCATTTTCTGCTCGAACACCGGGTAGATCCTTAATCAGTTTCAAAACCATAAGTGCCAGAAGAACAGCCAAAATAGCCTGTAATCTGAAGACAAGTTGACGGGCATATAGCACTGCAAGCCAGCTTCCAGGAATGAGGACCAGAGTAGCGAATATCTGATTGACGGATCCGATTTTGCCCCAGAAGGCTCCATATGATTCTCGCTCTTCATCATGAGGCATTGCAACTCGATAGTTATTATCGAACCATGCTTGGAAGGCCCCGCTTTCTTGGGAAGCTCCAAAGCCCATTAGTGCGTAGATGAGTATGAATACTGAGAATGGTGTGTCCGGAGTAACTGTGGCAGTCAGCCAAAATGCAATAGCATAGCTGAACAAAGCGGATGCAATGACGTAACGCTGTCCAATCCAGTCGCCAACTACGCCGGTGGGATAGTCCAATGCAGTTTGTACGGCAAGTTGAATCACAACAAGGATACCAACAAATGTCAGTCCTTGGTCGTAGCTTCCCCCACCCAGAGTCTCTGCTATGTGAATCATGTAGAAGCTTGTACTCAACTGAAAAGTACCAGCAAATAACGGTATGAGAACAGCAAGGACTTTGGCAAGATACAAAGCGTTCTCTGTTGGTTTCTCGAAGCCGAGAATGCGAGCAGGAAGACTTGAATGGACGATTTCTTGCCCCTCAGAAGTTGCCTTCTTATCTCCTTCAGGTGATGAATCAGTCTCCTGTTTCTCTTGCTTCAAAATAATCATATCCGTTATTCTAATCATTTGACTAGGAATATCTAATAGTCCAATAGTTTTTCTCTAGGGGACTGCCTGCAAACCAAGCACTCAGTGAATAAGTTATCGCTTGCGTCATCTCTGTAAGCCAATATTTTATGGCAGAAGAAATGCGTAGCGAATGGAGTTATGAACCAAATATAGAAGTTATCATTCAAGCCAACCGTTCTAATAGGCATGCCGTGGAGTTTATCAAGCGCATAAGATTCCGGACGATTGGCTATCATGACCATCAAAATCGAATTTCGGGGGCCGTTAGAAAGCCATGGTATACAAACAACATACCATGTCGATGTACAGACTCGAAGAAGAGTTCGAGATGTGTTAGACGGACTTCTGCAACAAAACGGGGGGCTTGAAGAAATATTCTCGAATCTGAGAACGATAGAACAAAACACCATGATTCTGCTCAATGAGAAAGATGTTACACTGTTTGATGGTCTTGATACCAAAATCGAAGATGGGGATAATCTATTGGTCTTGCCACTAGTACATGGTGGCTAAACCAAGTCAGCACCAGCATGTATTGCCTTCACATCGATTTCAAGGTATTTTTCCGGAACCATGTCTTTAACTCCGTTTTCTAAAGCATCCAGCGGAAACAAACCTGATTTTTTGACCAGGGCACCCAACATGACCATGTTAGAAGCCAAACGAACACCCATATTATCTGCAGTTTTCATAGCCGGAACATCGATAAGCTCGTACTTCTCTTCCAGCCCAGTTGCATCTACGAGGTCCGGATCCACGATGACCAAACTACCTAGTTTTGCATCATCGATGTACTTGTCAAGCGCGGATTGACTCATAACAACAAAGTAATCTGACTTCCTGACCTTTGGGAAGTGGATATCACCATCACCGATGATGACCTCACTTTTTGCAGCTGTGCCTCTTGCTTCCGAACCATAGCTCTGACTTTGCACTGCATTCAATCCACCGTAGACCACAGCTGAATGACCAACTATGACTCCAGCTAGAACTACGCCCATGCCGCCTGTACCAGCTATTCGAATTTCCTTTTGCATGGCTATCAATCCTTCTTCGGTACAACGGTTTCGTTGAGTGCTTTCAGGTATCCCTTTTCGGCTCTATCAACAAATACACCCAAGTCGATGCTATCTTTTTCTGGAACGCGGTGATGGAGTGGATCATTTTTCTTTCTGATTGGCAGACTCTTGAACCAGTCAAAGAAGTCCTGTGTGTCTCCAATTTTGGCACGCCTACCATAAGCGGTAGGACATTGACTCATCATTTCGACAAAGGTGAATCCTTCGTGTTCTAGGGCTGCCTTCATAGATCTAGATGCTTGGAATGGATGTGCAGTAGTCCACCTCGCTACGTAGTTTGCACCGGCTGCTGCAACTAAACGCGATAGGTCAAAAGGACGTTCGGGATTACCGTAGGGCGTAGTAGAGGTCGTATCACCGGCAAAAGTTGTGGCGCTCACCTGACCCCCAGTCATGCCATAGTTGTAATTATTGGAGCAAATAACTGTCATATCCACATTTCGGCGGGCTGCGTGTACGAGGTGATTACCACCAATACCTGCGATGTCGCCATCTCCAGAAATAACTACAACCTTCAACTCGGGTCGAGCAAGTTTGAGACCTGTAGCAAAAGCAATTGCTCTACCGTGAGTTGTATGGAGGGTATCAGCATCAAAGTGTGGAGATGGAATCCAAGCACCACAACCAATTCCCGAAACGAACGCAAATTCATCCAGGTTCTCATGCCCAAGGTCACGAACCGCCTTGAAAAAACAGTTTATGGTGATGCCGTTGCCGCAACCAGGACAGAATGGAGAGGGTAAGGCCTCCTCACGGAGGTATGCTCGTGAAAAGTGCTGATTTGAGGTGGTCAAAGTGTTCACACAATTGCTTGCAGTGCCAAGGAGCTAATAATTAATTCCCTATGACCACGGGTAAAGCTAACGCCATTAGCACCACTTTTAAAACAGCATATCAGAGGATTTGAGTAGTATATTCAATAAACAAGGTGAGATTATGTCTGACGTAGCATCCATGCGAGCATTCAACAGAGAACTGGCAGCGGTTGTCGGCGCTAGTGTCGAAGTGAAACTGAAAAGCGGCGAAGTTTATTCGGGTACAATAAGAGGCATTGACAAGGAAAGTCTCAGTATTGTCCTCGCGGAGGTTAATACACAAGAAGACAAAAACATACCAAAGATGTTCATTTATGGCGATAGTATCGCTTCGTTCTCGCTATCTGAAAAGGAAGTAAGCCTTGAAGGTTTGGCACGGGAACTTGAGAGTAGTTTCCCCCCCGGCGGTGTACGATACTATCCAGACACCGCAGTCATAGTTGTCATGAACAAGGTCCGTATTACTCCCGAAGGAGTAGAAGGTAGCGGTCCACTCTATGAAAGAGTGAAGAGTATCGCTGATGAATGGTTAGAAGATCACGGGCTCAAGCAGTAGAACAATCAATGGTGTAGCAAGTAATCACCACACTGTCAAGGCAGCTGATACTAGGTCCAGAAAAGAACAACGGACAGATCTCACCGAGATAATTTGAAGAAATGAAGCAAGTAGAATGAACATCCGACAAAATAAAGGGAGGGTGAAGAACCCTAAAAGATTCTTTTCAGACCCAAATCATCCAACTCGGGATTCTTTTCTTTTTCCTTCCTCTGTTCTTTTTGTTTTTCGAAGCGGTCACTAGGTGGTTTGAGTCGTTCTTCCCATGAACGGCTTCTGACTGGAGGGAATTTGCCAAGCGATTTTGATTGTGCCTTCGTATTTGCCGGTGAGGGTGTACTGAAGAGACCGAAATCGGCAAGGCGTTTCCGGGTAAGCGATGTATCTTTATTCTCGGTTTTCGACTCTTTTGAACGGGGAAGTAATTGCGGACTCTTTACACCGGTCAAAATGAGCATTACACGTAATATACCACTCAAACGAGGATCAACACGTGCACCCCAGATAACATTAGCAGAATCACTCATCTTA
>WJIL01000025.1 GCA_014730275.1 Candidatus Lokiarchaeota archaeon
GTATTGCATGCGCCTCAACTCCTCAAGTCTGTAGGGCCCAATAGCCTCAATAATCGCTACGTTACTGAGGATGTTCCTTATGCACTTGTGCCTATGTCAGGGCTAGCAAGCCTTGTTGGAATGCAGACACCCGTTGTCGACTCTTTGACTACTTTAGCATCAGCCTTGATGGGAATAGACTATTGGACAGAGGGACGCAATCTCGCGAAGCTCGGGTTTTCTGCTCTGACTATAGCTGAACTAAAGCAGTTTCTTCTGAATGGCAACAAGCAAGAATAGGATCTGTTTCCTGCTGAGGCCCGTAGACGCAATCGTTTCGTCATGCTAATCCAATATCGATATATGTCCGTATTCAGGCGAGACAGGTTGGAGACTAGCTATAGAAAAAACGCTCAGAATTGTGTGGCTAGTCACTAATAGATTCTACTTACATTCGGGTACTCTACAATCAATTTTTTATAGGGGATTTCCGATTCATCTTCCTGAGAGTGATATCATATGATGACTCCTGAAACGTTCAAAGAGAAATGCAAGGGGATTGTTCCCGTGCAGCTATGCCCCTTAACCAAAAAGGGTGAAGTAGACACCGAGGGTCTGAAACAGAACACTCAGTTTCTTGTGGATTTCGCCAAGGGTAACAAAGACCTGGTCATTATGACCAATGGTAGTACAACTGAATTCTATGCTAACACAATGGAAGAACAGAAGACCGTCATCAAGACTGTTGTGGATGTGGTTGACGGGAAAGTTCCTGTTGTCGCCGGAGTCAGCCAAGCGGGCACAGACAATACCATTACAATGGCTAAGCATGCGCAGGACCTAGGTGCAGACTGTGCCATGGTTGTGTTGCCATATTACCACAAGCCCACTGGTGAAGGTTTGTATCAGCACTACAAGAAGATTGCTGAGTCCATTGATATTGGTGTGATGATATACAACAATCCTGACGTTTCAGGGTTATTAATAGACCCCGACCTAATGCATCGTCTTTCGAAACTCGACAATATTGTCGCTGTCAAAGATAATACCCCCATTGTTGATCATTACTTTATCAATGCTGCAAGGATTGACCCGAAGGATATAGTCCTCTTGAATGGCCGTGGCGAAATACAATTTCCGGGTTCTGCTGCCTACGGTTTCGAATACAAGGGCTTTGTGACCTTCGTCGGGAACTTTGCTCCTTCCTTGAGTTATGATGTCTATGACGCGGTAAAGAAGAAGGACTTTGATGAGGCAGAAGTAGCACTGGAGAGACTGCTCCCATTGTTCGAAAAGGTTGGAGAGTTCATGGCGCGGCGACAGGATGTTTCTATCTTGGCACCAGCATACAAGACCAACTACATGTACATGGGTGTGGGAAAGGCGTGCCTCGATCTAGTTGGCCTTTCCGGAGGTCACGTCAAAGCTCCTTTGGAAGATTTGAAGCAAAAGGAGAAAGGAGAGCTCAAGGAAGTCTTGGAAGGAATGGACCTGATTTAGAGTCCACTCCCCTTTCCTTTTTGTCATAGGTCGGCAGAACCTGACTACGTGTATCGATAGAATGCTTCGGCAGCAGTCTTTACAGCTTTTCCATCCTCCACTTTCCATCCCAGTTTGCGTAGAGAACCCTCCAAGGCAAATATCGCAGGGATGATATAATGTGGAGAGGCTGTCAATGCCATGTGGGAGATTCTCAGCCCATTTATGCCAAGAAGTCCCATGGTGCCCATGATAATATTGAAATCCTCCTTTAGGATAGATGTCACATTGCTGGCAAGCAACTCTTCTGGCAATTCTATGGACGTGACTGTTTCTGATGCATCATCTTCATCGGCCACAAAAGGCTCAAGATGCAGAGCCCTAACCGCTTCCCTAACAACCTCTTTGCAAATACTATGCCGCTTGTATCTCTCCTTAAGACCTTCTTCCAGGGCTATTTCGACGGCTTTCCTGAGAGCCACAATAACAGAAGTGGGCTGTGAAACGGGGAAAGGATGGCCCCACGAAGACCACTCGTCAATAGTCTTCTTCCATAGGTTCAAATCGAGAAAGCGACTGTGCACAACAGATTGTCGTTCCGCAATGTCGTCCCAAACTCTACTGCTGATGGCTACAGGAGTGATTCCATTGACACCTCCGAGCGACTTGCTGGCATATCCAATGCAGATGTCTATACCCCACCTGTCCATATCGATTTTCATTCCGCCAAAGGACGAGATCGCATCCACAATGTTGAACAGGTCGAATTCTTCTGCAATCTTCCCTATTCCGACTAGATCGTGTTTCACTCCAGCAAGAGTCTCATTATGCGCCGAAATGATTCCTTTGATGCCCCCCACTTCGTCTACAACCTCTCTTATCTGTCGAGGTTTTACGGCCTTCCCGTAAGGTGCAGAGGCTAGAACCGCAGTCCCTCCGTAGGCCTCCACTAATTCCTTGAAATAGTCTGCGAAGAAACCGTCGTAGACCACCAAAATCTTGTCATCTTTTTCGACTAGATTGGCAACGGCGAGCTCTAGGCCGGAGTTACCACACCCGGGGACAATTATGACTTCCTCCTCGGTTTCGAATATCTTCTGTAGACCATCTCGTGTGTCCTCATAGATTTCCTTCCACTTTAAACCGTAGTGAGGCAAGACAGGTCTAGAGAGTTCCGCAAGGACTTCTTGGTATGGTTCCGATGGACCAGGCACCATTAAGATATCGTGATTTAGCCATTTCATTCTATTCACCTGAAAACCGATTTTATATACCCGAACCGAAGATGAAATATCCACGATGAAGCCATAGGTATGTATCCAGAATAGCATCCGTTCCTCAATCTGGAGGTATACTGCGTGTCTTGCTGCAGCCATTATATAAGTCTATTTAGATTTGAGGCTCTGTAAAATAATACAAGGATTAAGAGGCGAGTCGCCCACGGCATAGGATTTATGGCTTACGATAGGTCATACAACGCGGCCAAAGCTCGCCGTTTTCATTATCTCCTTCAAGAGCTTATGAGCCTTTGCAATACCATTCCGGATGTCCGGTCTCACCGTGGTCGACCGGTGGAATTCCCTCTCCCGGTGCTGTTCGTCCTTCTCGGGCTCAAGTTTGATGCCAGACTGGGGTATCGTGATTTCGTGGCCTGGCTTGCCCTTCAGCCAGAGCTGCTTGCCCGACTGGGTCTTCAACGCCCACCCAGTCACACCCTCCTCAACGGAGCTCTCAAACGATTGGATACCCGGCTCCTCCACCGACTGTACGAGGTCGTTGCCCGGAAGCAACCTCCTCCCAGACGGGTCGCGGTGGACGCCACTGGCTTCTCCCATGCGACCGGTGGTGAGTGGTTATCGGTGCGGTTCAAGAAGACGCGGAAACGACGGTTCCATGCCCTTCACGCGGCCGTGGATACCGAGAGCTTGCTGGTTCATGCGGCCCGGATACGAGCTCGACCCGGGGGAGATGCCAAACACCTGGTTTCCCTGTTGCGACGGGTGCCAGGCAATGAGCTTGCAACGGTCTACGGTGACAAGGCCTACATCTCCAAGAAGAACGCTCAGTTCGTAACCGAGCTGGGTGCCTACCCGGCTATCGAACCCAAACGGAACCTACGAGCTCGATCCCGGGGCCACAGAGGATACGGGCGATTATTACGGGAGTACAGAGCTAACCCGGATAAGTGGAAGCGGACGCATCAGTACGGTCAGCGAAGCCTTGCAGAAACCGTGTTCAGCATGCTGAAAGTACGGTTCGGTGGAAGTCTGAGCTCACGGGGGTACAAAGAGCGGCGACGAGAGCTGCTGATCAAAGTCCTTCTGCACAACATCCAACAGGTGAACTTCCTGGAGTGTGCTGCAAGGTGAATTATTTTACAGAGCCGATATTGTCGAAAGAACTAAAAGCATTGAAATTCCTTGAGTGTCTCCCGGCAGTGATGCTACAATGACAGATATTAACTATGAAATTCATTGGGATCGTTCCTGAGTGCAGGATAATCGGAGGGAGGTTCTGTTTGTCAGCTCATGCAACGTATGACACAGGCGTAGGATGGAAACGAAAAGGCCTGACACTGTTATGTCTGTTACTCGCAGCTGGTCTTGCTATGGGACTGACCACCTATGTGGATTCTTACTCTGTTCATGAATGGTCAAGAGCTGTTGATATCGGCCCAATTTCGATGCGTGTTGATGGCCCTGATATCGAGGAACGGATAGATGAACTCCAAGATATTGAAGGTGTGCAGAGGCTAGGCTTGGTTAGGTTCATATCTGGACGATTGGGCGGGGTTGTGGAGAATGAATACACTCACGAGAATCTCGCAGCACCCAGCTCTCATTTTCTCGCTATCTTCCCAACAATCTTCCAGATAAAAGAGGGCTACTACCCTGAAAACGAGGATGAGATTGCCATTCTCTGGCGCAAAGCTCACGAGATAGGTGTAACCATAGGCGACTGGGTGAATTACACAACTGGAAGCGGCGAAGTTCTGGGCACGCTTAAAATCACAGGTATTTTCCAACTTGAGACGAGAGCAGATATAGCATTTTACGCCTCTTGGTTCAACATACACAGAACAATTGGAATCATTTGTTCTACGCTGATAGCGGAGGACGCCGGATCAACGTCGGTATACGTGGATATTGATAGAACCCAGCTTTCACCTTTTGACCCCCAAGGGTCATTACGCTATGTTCATAGTATCGAAATCAATATTCGACTACTCGATTCGAATATAGGCCCGCTAGAGAACTACCGAGACTCTGCTTACGATGTGAGGAATCGTTTGACACAATCCATATCCAATTACATAAATTGGCTTATGGAAATGAGAATACGACAGATTTCGCGTGCAGGCGGGCTAATCCTCTTGATTGTCCTTCTGGATTTCCTTGCTGTCCGTCACAATTTCAACGAACGAAAAAAGGAAGCACTCCTGTTACAGGCAAGGGGGGCATCCAGACTGGATACAGAAATGGCCATAGTAATGGAGATATCCCTTCTATCGGTTGTCGGAACGGTTATGGGATTGTTTCTCGGAGTTTTGCTGAGCAGATTTGCTCTTTCATCCACCGGGTACCTCCAGTTCGATTTTTCGTTATTCTTCACTGAGCCGTTCCTAATTTCATTGGGATCCTTCTTCCTTTCCCTGATTGTCGGTCTACTCGTGCCACTCTTCACCATAAGCGGGTACTTCGCCGTATACAGGATGGAAGAGCCAGCCCGAGAAGTAGAAGGTAGATTGGAAAAGCTGGTGGAAGGTGCAAAGGCAGTACGGTGGGATGCTATCCTCCTTGGAATATCTACCGTAGCTACTATCGCGTTGTTCTCTCTCGGAGTTGACACCACAGGGAACCTCTATCTTTCAGTTGCGGTGTCAGCTACGCCGTTGGTACTATTCGTGTCATTGTCAAGTTTGGTAATCAAGGGGCTCCGTTGGGGTTCATTGAGAATCTCCGAGGTGTTTGAGGGCATAGTCGGCAAACTGCCCGCATCTATTGGCATTCGGAGAGTGGGGAAGAAGGCATCTTCTGCAGCTCCCATCGTGATTGTTCTGGCTCTTTCCATGAGTCTAGCGTGGAATATGGCTGTTGTTCAGGCATCTTTGCCCATAACGAAGGAAAACCACGCACAATTCGCCTTTGGTGGAGATATCTCTTTCAAGCTGGATAATTACGGAGCTGCAAGCTGGGAGTCCTTCTTTCAAAATGTATCAACTCACCCATCAACTGAACAAACTAGCCTAGTATCAACAGTGGATGTCTATGTATCTGCCGGGTGGGAAGGAAGAGTGAGCTTGACAGCCTTAGACCCAACAACATTCGCTCAAGTGGGCTATGATTACGTGGGAACCAGACTGAATGAGTCGGAGGTTTTCTCTGATTTACTCGAGGATCTTGAAGCCTCTACTCCCGCGGTCATTGTCACTGACTACCTTGCCAACAAGTACGACCTTGACCCGGGAGACATAATTCAGGCGTCCTATACTGAAAACGAAAATGACAGACAGGTCTTTTCCTTTTCGGTTCAGGGCATTGTTGAGGGTTTGTCTGATATGTCAGAGGAGACGACTGATAGGAGTGGACCGTACATGCACTCATTCAGCAAACGGGTGATGTGGATTAACAGGGATGTAATCGCTCCCGACATCAATTTCACAGTCTCTGGAGAGAATGTCCTGTGCGTCGCTACTAAAGATGGTACCAATGAAACGCAAATGGCACAAGAACTGCTTGAGCAGGGAGCAGAAAGAGCACTCTTGGAAGGGGATTTTGCCGAGAGCGGATGGGTCGCTGTTTCACATGAAGTGGCAAGGTATCTCAACCAAGCAGACTACGTACTGGACAGGGGGGCTGATGCTGTATCAATAGTGGGCACATCATTCATCATAGTTGGAGTGTTTATTCTCTATGTTATCGAAGATACACGGTCTTGGAAGCGAGAGGTAGCGCTGCTTCGATCCTTTGGAGGTGGTACAACAGATATTGTAAAGACCCAGGCTGCTGAACTCCTGTTGCTGGTTCTGGCCGGGACGGGTTTGATTATTGTATACTCTCCTATCTTGACCGCCAACAGCTTCTTGCTTCTAAGGAAAACTCGTTTGACATTCCCGATTCGCCTCTTTGTTGTGATTCCGTGGCCTGCCCTTCTGTCAATTCTTGGCTTCTTCATTGGCTGTATACTTGGTATAGTTACGATAATTGCGGCGGTAAACACGAGAGTCAACCTGTCTGAAGCTTTGAATGCTGACTGGGCTGAAGCTGGACCCTACAGAGGTGAACGCTGAATGTTCGTGTTGACCAAACTTGCATCCCGAAAGCGTCGAGTTCTGGCGACCTTACTCATTTTTGCCTTGTCAGCGGGAGTACTAGGTGGGGTGCTCTTCTACATCGACAGCATCGGCCCTTCGGTCCAACAGGACATGCTGGATGACGTGGCGGTTGATGCACAGGTTTCACTATCCACTAGTTTCCATCAACAGAATGAGACGTCACTTGCTGACCTACAGAGCACAATTCGCGAGCAGAACCACGTTCTCGGGACTGAAGGGGTGACAGTGGTACAGTCCTATGACCGGGAGATAGACGACTATAGGTTTGAGGATCAGGTCTACCTTGGCATAGGCGACGAGCTCCTTTCGCAATTCCCAGGTGCTTTCACCATCTTGGAGAGCACCGGGCCACTGGAGGATGCATCGTGTTATGTGGAAACGAACACACTCTCCTACCTCGGGCTTGGCATCGGGAACAGCTTCACCGCGACGGCCCGTGCTACAGATGAAAGTGGGCAACCCGTGAACATAACGCAGAGCTTCGAAATAGTCGGAACCTTCGAAAGCGATTTGTTCTGGCGTGAGGGGTATGGAGA
>WJIL01000026.1 GCA_014730275.1 Candidatus Lokiarchaeota archaeon
GAAAAGGAGGACCTTTCGCTGCGGTTCAGCCGGAAGTCGGTGAGTAAGAAGGGAAGGCGTTAAATTCGTCTAGTCATAGTGAGGAAATTGCAATGCAGATAAGCAAAGTAACGCTGAGAGGTTTTAGAAACTTCAAAGACGCAACCATCAACTTATCGCGGAAATCGCTGATTATCGGGTGTAACGAAATAGGCAAGTCCAATATGCTTCATGCACTTCGTATGTTGCTCGATAGGCAGTTATCTCAAGCAGACCTCGAACCGCAAGACTCGGACTTCTATGCTCATGAGGACACCAACGACATTGAGATACTAGTTCAGCTCTCTGGTGTTTGTGAAGACTGCATTTTAGCCAAGCTGCGAGAACACGTTAGTGATGAAGGGACAACCTATCTGGCTTATCAAGCTACTAGGGATCCAATATCCAGGCGTAAGAAATACAGAATCCTCGTGGGTAGGGATATAGACGCGCTTGCAGAAATAGAAACCAGGTTCTATCTTAGGGTCTTAAACCTCGAATTTATGGGTAGTAGGCGTAATCTGTTATCCTTTATAAGAAGAGAGCGGAAGTACCTTCTGCAAGATGCCAGAGAGAATCGTGAGGAAGGAGAGGTTGAAAGAGACAATGAGACACTTGGAAAGATCCAATCCAAGCTTCGGGAGGTCAATGAGGATGTAGCATCACTGGTATATGTGAGTAATGCGACAAATAGCTTGAACGAGGAACTCTATGATCTCTCAATTCAGAACTCTACGCAGGAGGTTGTATTTGATACAGGTGCTGCTGATCCTTCACTGTTTGTTGATGACTTGAATTTAGCTTCGCGAGTTGGCGAGAAGACCCTCGCAATTGGTGGAGATGGAAGGACCAATCAAATTCATCTGGCATTGTGGACGGCAAGGAAGAAAGTGGTTTTAGATCCCGAGGAGGAGCCACTGAGTGTGACAATCTTCTGTATCGAAGAGCCAGAGGCTCATCTGCATCCCCACCAGCAAAGGAAACTTGCGAATTACTTGTCAGACACTCTTGATGCACAAGTAATTATAACTACTCATTCGCCTCAGATAACTTGTGAGTTTTCACCTAACTCTATTATCCGGCTCTACGATAACCGACCCGATACCTTGGCAGCTGGTGATGGCACCAATCCCTTTGTGGAAGAAGCTTTCATAGAGTTTGGTCACCGACTGAGTATTATACCGGCAGAGGCGTTCTTTTCCAGCCTTGTTCTACTCGTGGAGGGGCCATCCGAGGAGTTATTCTACAAGGCACTTGCTGCAAGCATAGGAGTTGATCTTGATAGACTAAATATCAGCATCTTGATGGTCGATGGTATAGGATTCAAGCCTTATGTTAGTCTTCTCAGTTCGCTAAGAATTGGCTACGTTATTCGGACAGACAATGACATATTCAAGATTCCCAAAAAGGACGCCTATCGTTTTGCCGGTGTGCAACGAGGTATTGAGATCTATCGAACCTTCTGTGAGAGGAATGAGGAATTCGAGAGGTTGCTGCAGCTACATGAAGGCAAGCTCGACGGCATAGCATCTCGCCGACCACCTGAGGAGAACCTAGTAGCTGTACATCAGATTATCCATAGACTTGAAGACTTCAATATATTCATAGCGGATGTTGACTTGGAGCATGATCTACATAATGCGCTGGGATCAACTACCGCGGACTTCTTCGATCTTACGGCAGATGAGGAGATAATCCGGCAAATGCAGAAACGAAAAGCTACTTTTATGTTTGATTTCTTGAGAAGTTACTCGGATACTTTGACTGACTTGCGAGATCATTCATTGGCGAAGCCCCTTTTGCGTTGTCAAAAGATTGTGGAGACAGGGTTGTGACCATCACTCCTACGGATGAGCAGTCGAATATAATACGTGAACCGAATAACTGCGTGGTCATTGCAAAACCGGGTAGTGGGAAGACTTTCACGCTGTCGAGAAAGATTGCTGTAATTCTGCCCGAGCTACCGGATTACCGAGGGATTGTAGCAATCTCATACACTAACAAGGCGAGTGATGAGCTTAAGAGGAGGTGTCTATCTAATGGCATAAACAGAAAGGGATCGTTCTTTGGAACCATAGACAAGTTCTTCTTGTCTGAAATCATCATTCCGTTTGGCAATCACGTTTTTGGGTTGTTTCAGCAGGAATTTGATGTCGTGAAGGCAGAAGATGTAGACGAAATCGAGGACGTTGACCCTTTGCAGTCCTTACTTGACGAGGGCGCATATGATAATCTTGTGAAGGCATACATACCATTGTTGCGTCAGTTGTACTCTAAAGGGATAGTTATCCTCGAGACGTTTGGCTTCCTCGCTTTATATGTTTACAGGTCTTCGCGCGCCTGTAGAAGATATTTGAAAGCTAGGTATTCGCACGTGATTGTTGATGAATATCAAGATTGTGGAATTTGGCAGCATATTCTTTTTTCGAGTCTGGTTGATTTAGGGCTCTTTGGAGTCGCGGTTGGAGACCTGGATCAGTCGATTTTTGCCTTCGCAAACAAAGACCCTAGACATCTCGCTCAACTCGCACACGACGAAGATCGATTTATAACTTATCCCTTATCCATAAATCACCGATGTCATCCTTCAATAATAAACTACTCATTGAGATTGCTATCGTCTGCAAGTAGGTTGCTCGAAACTGATGAGATCCACGTCTACGAGAAGCGTATTGACGGCTCCGAAATCGAGATTGGAAAATGGCTTTCTATTTCTATTTCCTGCTTTGTGGATCAACTACAGATTTCTGAGATGAGCAAAGTAGGAATACTGGTTCGAGGAAAACGGACTGGTAACCTTGTGCATCGAAATTTGAGTATTCCACACAAGCCAGTTATCACTACTCCTCTCGATAGGGAAACCAGTTTGTGGGGAGCTCTATTCCGAAAGATTCTTATCCTGATTTTCAGTCAAGAGTTGACCAAGTATGAGCTGGTCGAGGAATATTTGGCCATAGATTTGGAGACCGTAAAGGTCAGAGCTGTTATGAGATCACTGCATCACCTGGAAGAACTTGCGACGACTGATTTGATCAGTTTACGAGAAGCCCAACATAAATTTGTAGAAATCGCAGAGCTGATTCTGCCACGAGCGCGAAACGCTGGAGCTATTAGTAGTCTGCAAACTGTATTGATGTCAGAGTCGCTTTTGGGGTCTTACGCACCACCCGATAGCAGTGAGGTTCAATTGATGACGCTACATAAGGCGAAAGGGCTTGAGTTTGATCTAGTTTTTCATCTTGACTTGTATCGATGGATTCTACCTATGTACAAGGGTGATTATGTGCAAGACTTGAACTTGCACTATGTCGGCATTACGAGGGCAAGGAAATGTTGTGTTCTTTGTACAAGCTCTGAGAGACATAATCGACAGGGAAAACGTGATGCAGAGGATTCAGAATTTCTCCACAGAAATGGCTTAGGATCCTTGCGGTTGCCTGCTCCATTTTGAAATTTTCAGGTAGTCGCTTTGTAAAGTCTTCGCGCTTCTGCCTACAAGCATATCAACCTGACGCCACTATCGCGGTGCACTACGAGCGGGGGGGGATGGGAGTTATGAAAAGTATATCGAGGGCCAGCAGCCCATCCGCGGCGAGGCTTAGTCCCCGTTGGCACTGTTAAACAATAACTAAATCTATACTATAGGAGGAAGAAATGGAAAGCTATAAAAAACCTTGGCGGAGATTCAGGTGTAGTAGCATATGAGATTGGGGGAGATTTCATCAGAGTTCTGTTTCGTGATGGAGCCGTCTATCGTTATACATATTTAAGCGCTGGCTCTAGCAATACAGAGCATATGAAGCAACTAGCTAGAACTGAGCATGGACTCAATTCATTCATCAACAGACACGTCCGTAGGGCATATGCTCGGAAAGAGCGTTAGGCCATAATCGATCTAGTACTTCAACATTATGATTTTGATATGTTCGGATAGAGTCGCTGAAGCTTGTTGCGGGCGGCAGCGACATCGAAAGTCCAATTCACGGTTGCCTTCTGCTCATTGCGAGCTGTTTCCCAAGCTCCAATGCTGCGCTTGAGAGA
>WJIL01000027.1 GCA_014730275.1 Candidatus Lokiarchaeota archaeon
ACCCTGAAGATCCCATGTCGTGGGACCAGCTTGGCTACACACAATACTGGGCAGGGCAATACGAGGATTCTCTCAAGTCTTGGACGAAGAAACTGGAACTCAAGCCTGATGATAGTAGAGCACTTTCTTGGATTGAGATGAATCAGTCAAAAATCAATGCAAAAAGGAAACAGTAACTGGTCCTTAGTTTCCGTCTTCTTTCTTGGCTTTCTCCTCTGAATCCTCCATGAGATCGATACGCCATCTTTGCTTTTCCCGATGCTTATCTAACATCTCCTCCTCGTATTTCTTGAACTCGTCAGTTTTCATATGCTCTTGAACAAGGAAGTAATAATCTACGACCTCCTCCCCCTCATATCCAAATGATGTCTTCACGGTATCTTTTACCCACATATACTGTGGAATCTCTTCAAAACCTTGAACAGAAAGAATAGCTTCCGCCTCTTTGATAGGGATTTCCCCTCTTTTTCCAGGTTCATTTCGTTCTCTCAATATTCGAATTAGTGCCTTTTTCACTGGTGAGAGAGATCTGTAATTCTCCTGTTCTTCGGAGGTCAAAATCTTGAGACGCCAAAACGGGCCTGGTGGCTCAAGATTAAGCTCTTCTTCAAGTTCGCTTGGTAGGGGGGCTAATGTCTTATCTATAGTCCAATCATCTAGGAGGGTCTGAATTGCCTTTTCAACCATTTCCGAACTACATTCCATGCCCCTTTCTCTTGCCTTTGAGAGCAGTTCCTTTTCTGCGATCTTCAATGGAACTCCAAGATTACTCTCGTCTTTCTCGAGTATCTCTCGCAACAGCCGTTGTAGTGTCTCTATACTGCAATCAGCCATTCCTATCATCACCTCTTTGTTTTTCTAAAATCCATTTTAACCCCTCGTCGTCGATTTGTTTCAGTATCTTTCTCTTCCTAATTCTCTCCGATTCTATCACTTCTTCAACCCTCTCCTTCTTTCGGACATCATCGGGAGGTGCAAGGAGAGCAACTCGCGTGATGTCATCTTGATCGTTGATATAGCTAGTCCATTCCACAGAAATACGTCCACTTTCTTCATATAATACGAATCTCTTTAGTTGAGGTACGGTGTTCACTCCCAAGTCTGCAAGAAGCTTAATCTCGTCGAGGATTAGATTAGGTTTATCTAGATTGGCAAGAATCCAGAGATTCTGAGCGGCATTAGCAATTACTGCATCTTCATGCTCACGCATGTTTTCAAACTCCTGAGCATAGATGACGATATCCGGCTTCCTATCTGGTGTTGCTGATTCTTTCTCATGTCCATACTCACTGAAAAGGTAGAGAATATCTGTGCGAATCTTATCCCGCACCTCGTACATGTGCGCCTTGCTTTCATCATAAAGCACAGATGTTCTACTCCATGAGAAAACTGGAAATGGATATCGCCAATGGATGGAAAAGCACCCATCTTCTGCCCATAACTGAGAGAGATATACACATTTCACCATTAGTGATCCTTTCAAGACAAATCCTGGAAGCCCCTTGTTCTGGATACACGAATCACCAACGGGCACCCCTAATCGCTCTAGCATCCGACCAATTATACTCGGAAAACGAATCCTGTACACACCATTGTCTTTCGGTACCATGTTGTACTTGATTTCTCCAAGTGCAGACATGTGTTCCAGAAGAATCTCAATCCGCGACAAGTATTTCTCAGTGTAAACGAAGCCCGTATTCTCACGGTGAAGATGCCCGTCTGACATGGCCGCTCCTACGATTATGGCCAAAATGATGTCAACCATTTCAGGATCTGCAGGGAATTTCGGATGCACAATGGTTCCGGATTTTCCTTCTCTGGTCCTTCCGATGTGGTGTATCCTACCCTCTATGTCCTGAATTTTGAGTCCCATGACATCCAGCATGAAATGCAGACTTTCACCCCTGAGATGCGCAAGTTTGCGATTCAGGTCAGAATTGGGATTGGAACCGGTAGCGGTCCGCATGTAGTCAGTAACCTGTTTGATGAGTTTGCTATAGTGAGTAGGGCCTTTCACACCTAGACGTGCCATCGTTTCCTTGACCAGCTCGGCCTTATCCTCAACAGATTGGAAGTAGAACAGCTCATTCTTGTAGAGGTTGAACCAGTTCCGCCACCGCTTGTCGTGCATCCTGAAGTACAGCTTGTAGTCCTTCAGACCCACGCGAAGCTCTCTTGTAGGATTATCATCAAGCCCTAGCTGCTTGTTGATCTCAGCTTCCAATTCTTCCTGCATCGGCTTCATCAAGCGAAACAGCTTCAGGGTCCACGTTCCCCACGGCCTGTCAGGAATCCGGAAATCAGCAAATCGAACGCCTTTAGGTTCTCCAATGGTACGGTAGAGTTGCACTATGCACTCGGCTATCTCTTCGGTTGGGATATCACGTCGCCCTCGAAACTCTTCAAATGTTCTGTACACAATGAGTGGTCTAGTCCGGTATTGGAATGACTCGGGAGGTAGTTTCTCATTCTCATATTTTCGCCGTTCCATCTCGTTCCTTATGAGCCATCTAACCAATCTGAGTCTAGGTTTGCCACTCAGCGCCATTCGAACAAAGTGAACCGACTCATCATACTCTTTGGCAAGCTCCTTTGTTGTGATGTTATCCAGCTCTCCCCGCTCTTGTCTTTCCCTGATTTGATAGTAGACAACAGTTTCCTTGAAGGCTTCGGGAAATGTATCCTTTTCTGCCACCTGGGGATGCCTCCTCATCATCCACTTGAGTTCCTCCATGTTTTTGGGACCCTCATCAAGGAAGTAATTGGTTGGGCAACCTTCCTCCAGTACTACTCTTCCTGCCCTCTCATCCTGCTCCCTGATGGCATAGAGTCTCTCTTCAAGCTTCAGTGCCCCCTCTGGCCGATCCATTTCCCACAACCAGCTCAGAACAACCTCGGCTTCAACACCATGCGTCTTGGCCAGCTCCAGCACCTGGTCCTTTCGGAAGACCTCTCTACCCGCCCTGACACAGAACTCAATGTCTTCGCTTTCCTTTGCCTGCATGATCTCTATCCAGACCCGTAGCTCCTCCATCTCCTGTTCGGAAAGCGACTCTTCAGCGATATCCGGGTGCTCTCTCACCATCTCTGCAATCTCATGCACATCCTTCCCAGAGCCAAGCATGGTCCACTGCCGCAGCATCCTATCCCACCGATACTCCGTTTCGTAGTTCTGCAGAATGGTGACAATAGGTGCCACTTTCCCGTTACCATATTCTCTGGCCTGCTCAACAGGTATACCCGCCCTGTCAGCAACTTCCTCGATATCGACATCTTCTCCTTCCTGCTGCTTGAGGGCTTCCTTGAACCGGTAGTATTCATACCCCTCTTCCTTCATCTCTTCGATTCCGGGTATGTCCTTCAGTTCTGGTC
>WJIL01000028.1 GCA_014730275.1 Candidatus Lokiarchaeota archaeon
GCTGGAGATTTTCTATGAATACGCAGTTGATTTAATCAAGAAGGAAGAAGCCTATGTCTGTGATTGTGACCCCGAGCTGTGGAGGAATGAATACAAGGTATTGTCCAAGCCTTGTCCATGCCGAGACTTGTCGGTTCACGAGAATCTAGCGCGATGGGAAAAAATGCTAGATGGAACTTACCCCGAGAAGGGAGCAGCCGTCCGTATCAAGACAGGCATGGATGATCCCGATCCTGCAATGAGAGACCACGTTATTCTGCGAATCTCCGAAGCTGAACACCCTCGAGTTGGAAATCGTTATCGGGTATGGCCGATGCTCGAGTACTCGTGGGGCATAGATGACCATGAGCTTGGCATCTCTCACATTATCCGTGGGAAAGACTTGGTGAAAGAAGGAAAAATCGAACAGCACATCTGGCGGATTTATGGGTGGGCCGAACCAGAATTAATCTACTACGGCCGCCTAAAATTCAAAGATGCCACATTGAGCAAAAGTAGAGCCAGACGAAAAATACTGAGCGGTGAGTATACTGGTTGGAAGGATCCCCGGACTTGGAGCCTCCAATCCTTAGAACATCGCGGTATTCATCCAGATGCCCTTCGGAAAGCAACCTTGGATCTTGGGCTAAGCCTGAATGACATCACATTTTCTATGAAAGCTGTATATTCCGAAAACCGAAAGATTCGTGATTCTGATGCACCACGAGCATTCTTTGTGGAATCACCGGTCTGGATTTCAGTTAGTGATTTGCCAAATGGAATGGATGTTGCTGAGGCTCCAATTCATCCCGATTATCCTGACCGTGGCACCCGTGAGATTCCATTGCCACGGGAAAATGAGCATCTAGACATTGGCATCCCTACGCGTGACTTTAAGAGGATTGCAAACGGTGAGCTTTTCAGACTGAAGGATTTGGCTAATTGCAGAATGAATAAGGAGACAAATCCTTCGGCAAGATTTGAGAGTTTTGATGTTGAGGAGATTCTTGATAAAGAAGGCCAGATTATTCATTGGGTTCCAAAAGGAAACAGTATTCCCGTTGAACTGACTATGGTTGATGGAAGCATCGTTGAAGGTGTGGGAGAACCAAGCATAGCTGATTTGGATGTAGGAACATTTCTACAATTTGAACGGGTCGGTTTTGCGAAAATATACGAGAAGAATGATGTCATAAACTTGGCTTTTGCGCACAAGTAGCCAAGGCTACCCTTTTGTTCCCCACGCACCCCCACCCGGTGTTTCAAGTCGTATTATTGCTCCCTTTGGTGCAATGACTGTAGATTTCGCCTGCAATTGATACATCCTATCTTGGTAGAAAAGCAAGTTACGTCCCAAAGATCCCGGCTGTCCACCTTCTAGACCCCATGGTCTGGTATGTCTTCTCTCCGTTTGAATGGAGATGCTGCAGCCGTCCACTAGGGTCTCTATTTCGCGTATTATACCATCACCCCCCCGCCATTTGCCTTCTCCACCACTGTTCTCTCTGATGGAATACCGTCTGACCCGTAGGGGATATGAATTTTCTAGCGATTCTATGGGCGTATTCAGAGTATTAGTCATGTGTACATGGATGCCGTCTGATCCATGAATTCCTTTTGCAGCACCAGCTCCGCCACCAATGGTTTCGTAGAAGGAAAACATACCACTATCACCTGCAAGTTCTCCGCCAATAGCTAGATTGTTCATTGTTCCTTGGCTTGCCGCGGGAACGATGCTAGAGTCTATTTGAGCCATGGCTCCAAGAATGCTGTCTACGACACGCTGTGTGGTTTCGACATTCCCAGCAGCTACTGCAGCAGGATACTGTGGGTTCAAAAGCGACCCTTCTGGTACATTCACTTCTATTGCCCTCCAGCAACCTTCATTCACAGGGATATCCTTTCCGAACAAGGTTATGAATACGTAGTATACTGCCGATAATGACGATGCTATCGGACAATTCACGTTGCCTTCTACCTGATCTGCGGTTCCAGTGAAATCTACATTTACATAGTCCTCATGAAACGACAGATGAACCCTGATATCTAGGAACCAGTTTCCGGCGCCATCGCTATCAACCACATCTGAGAATTCGCCTTCGAGCCCCGAGTAGGATTTCATATTTGATTGAATACGTTCAGCAGAGTAGTCTCGTAGATTTTGAAAGGATGTGAGCAAAGCAGACCAGCCATACCGAGCTGCTACACTGTTGAGCCGTGTGATTCCAACGTTGTTTGCAGCTATCTGAGCCGAGAGGTCACCATGACGTTCTTCTGACGTTCTTGTAGCTTCAAGCAAATCAGATATTTCCTTCTCTTGGAGAGTGTTGTCTTCAACAACGATTCTTGGTTCAATTAGAATACCTTCTTCTTCGATCGTGGAAGACATCCCCGGCATGGAGCCCGCGCTTTCACCACCAACATCTGCATGATGAGCTCTGTTTGCCACAAAACCGACTAGCTCTTCTTCGTGATAGACCGGGGCGACTAGTGTAAGATCCGGGAGATGTGAACCACCTGAAAAAGGGTCATTGAGGAGAGCCATGGAACCCTCTACTAGATTCGAAGCCAGTTCGTTGATGCACGCCTTCACAGACATTGGCATGGCCCCCAAATGCACCGGTATGTCCTTTGATTGCGAAACGAGTCGCCCTTCTGAATCGAAAAGCGCACAACTGCAATCTCTCCGCTCCTTGATGTTGGGACTAAAGGCTGTTCTTCGCAGTGCTTGACTCATTTCACGAGCACATGAAACTAGTGCGTTCTTGATGACTTCAAACCTGATTGGATCTTCAATCATTGCTGGACCTCCGTATCCACAAAGCGCCCTCAGCGGATTGTTGTGCTTTCCATCCCTTGGCTATCCATATAGTAGTATCTACCTGTTCTACAATTGCGGGGCCGTTGAAGATTATATCCGGTGCGAGTGACTTCCTTCGATATACATCTGCTTTGGTTGTCTTTCCGTTCATCAGAGTGATTTTTCTTGTGTCGTATGATTTTGATGTGTCTGGATGGGAATGGTTTTCTGTTGTCCTATGTGGGCGTTTGGCTATTCCTGCTACTCTTGCTGTTACCCACTCGACCTGTCGACCATCCATTCGATATCCAAATTCTTGTTCATGCCTTTCTTCGAAGCATTCTATGGACTCCCTCAGAAGCTGTTCTGTGTGCGGTTGTACCGGTATTGTGAGCTCGTGAGATTGTCCACTGTATCGCATATCAATTGCCCATTGAAACGCAACAGGCAGGTTCCGAGAATTCTGTTTTTCCAGCCTATTTCCCGCTTCTTCTGTCAACTCCTCCAGCGTTTCAAGAAGAGACCACTCCTGGGTTTGCTCTGCTCCTGTTAAGACCGTTCTCATTCTATCAACTCTTGGGTCCGCTTCCACCAGACCCACTGCTGAGGTAATTCCTGGATAGCGTGGCACAAGCACGGTATCGATCTGGAGCATTTCTGCCATATCGACCGCTTGTGTTGGTCCAGCGCCACCAAAAGGAACCAAGATGAAATTCCTTGGGTCTATGCCTCGCTCTACAGTGACTTCGCGAATAGCTTGAACCATATTTGCTGTTGAGATTCGTGTTATTCCTCGCGCCGTTTCCATAACTGAGAGATTTAGTTCTTCTGCGAGATTCTCGATAGCATTCCAGGCCTTCCTAGTATGAAGCTTCAGCTTTCCACCCAAGAAGTAGTCTGGATTGAGTCTTCCAATAACTAAATTTGCGTCAGTAACTGTCGCTTCTGTTCCCCCCTTTCCGTAAGCGGCTGGACCAGGATCTGCTCCTGCGCTCTGTGGACCAACATGTAAAACGCCGGCATCATCTATCCATGCAATACTGCCTCCGCCGGCACCGATTGTTTGAACATCCACGGACGGCACTCTCAGCGGAAATCCTGCAACTTTGTTATCAGCTTTCACAACTATAGCACCATCGACTGCACTTACATCGCAGCTTGTACCACCCATATCAACTGTGATAGCTTTCTCTACGCTATGTTGTTTGGCTGCTGCCCATCCCCCGATAACCCCTCCTGCCAGACCTGATATTGCCAAGCCAATAGAATGCCCTTCTGCTTCAGAACTGAGCATAGTCCCGCCATTAGATTGCATGATTGCCAAAGTAGCATTAGGACAGAAATTGGTTACGCCCTCAGTAAGCCGCTCCAGATATTGTAAGACTACAGGTCCGAGATATGCTTCGAGAACAGTTGTTGATGTTCGTTCAAATTCTCTGAATTCCCTCAGCACATCGTGGGATGCTACGACATACCAGTTGGAATCATTTCTTAGTTCATCTATCAGCATCTCTTCATGTTGTGGATTCTGGAACGAAAAAAGGAGTGAAATGGCTATGGATTCTGGATTGATTTCTTCTACTTTTTCTCTTACTCTTTCGATTTCTTTGGCTGTTAAACCGAGTATGACATTCCCAGAATTGTCGATTCTCTCCGCGATACCAATTCTTCTGTCGCGATTGACAAGCGGTGTAGGTCTGTCTGCTACTAGGCTATAGATTTCTTCTCTGTTCTGTCTCCCGATTTCTATGATATCCTCCATGCCCTGGGTAGTAATCAAACTGACCTTAGCACCTTTCCGCTCGAGTAGAGCATTAGTGGCTGCGGTAGTACCATGAATAATCAGGTCTAAACTCTCAGGACTAGTCTCGGTTTCATGGAGTATCTCCCGTATCCCCTGAATCACAGCTTTTTCTTGAGAAACTGGAGTTGTTGGGACTTTGTGGATAGTCCGCTTTCCTGTCTTCTCATCAGTTAGGACTAAATCTGTAAAGGTACCGCCCACATCGATGCCTAGAATCTTGCTATTTGGATGCATGGTAAGACTGGACCCATGATGATAGCGAAGCCCCCTCTTATATCAAATACTGAGAATCTTAAGATAATGCCGCAATAGACTGAACTTATTTACTTCGCTAGGGTAGTCAATACGGAAGTTTAGCTACTTACTGGTGGTGTGGATGTCGACCGTTGAATACTCTACCGTATTGGTACGATATGGAGAGATAGCTATCAAGTCTGATCAAACAAGGCGCCGTCTCGTTAATATGCTGGTCCAGCACATAAAAACCGCACTCAACGAGAAAGACATCTCCTTTGAGAAGATCAGAACTGAATTTGGTCGTGTCTTCATAGAAACCAACGAAGCCGAAAAAGCGGCCGAGGCGGCAGCTGGAGTCTTTGGCGTAGTGTCTACTTCGCCAGTCGTTGAAGCAGATTCTAGGTTAGATTCCATTCTTGATGCTGGGCTTCAAGTTGCAAAATCTGTTATTGATGAAGGCAGCTCATTTGCCATAGATGCTCACAGAGTGGGTGAACATGATTTCACGAGTAGGGACATCAAGGTCCAACTGGGCGATTTAGTGCTCAATGCGTTCAGTACCAAATCAGTTTCAGTGGATTTGGATTCTCCAGATCATCTAATCTACGTAGAGGTGCGTTTACACACCGCATATATTTTCACCTCCACTATTCAAGGCCTTGGTGGTATGCCAACAGGAGCACAAGGAAAGGCTGTCTGCACAATATCTGGAGGTTTGGATTCTCCTATCGCCGCCTACAAAGTCATGAGAAGGGGTTGCATTCCTGTATTTCTATATCTTGATAATGGGACTTATTCCGATGTTTCATGTCGTAAGGCAGCAATCCAACAGGCTAGAATTCTTTCACAATACATCTATGATTTTAAAGTCAAAATGTACATTGTTTCAAGAGAGAGAGACTTGGAGGAGATAGTGCAACATGTTCCTGAACGCAGGATTTGTCTGTACTGTAAGCGGAATCTGCTTCGAATTGCTCAGAAAATAGGTTTCAAGGAGGAAGCTGATCTCATAGTTATGGGCGATATACTTGGTGAGCAAGCATCACAGACAAGCCGCAACATTCGGGTCATTGACAGTGCTATCTGTGAATTGCCTGTCTTGCGGCCTTGCATTGGTGACGATAAAGATACTATACAGGCTCAGTCCCGAAAGCTCGGAACCCATGAACCTGCTGCAAAGACCATGACGTGCTGTACTCTCCCCCCTAGGTATCCCATAATCAGACCCCCTGTGGACTCAATAGAGGAACCAGAGGCGAATTTGGATATGTCAGTATTAGATGATGAAGTTGAGAATGCTGACGTATTGATTCTGCGAAAGACTTGACCAATTCTTTTTGGTAACCGAAATTTCTATTGCATGACCCTCCACGATAAACTCTTATTTTTTCTATCTGAAACTTTATTTCGCTTTTATCGGCAGATAAAGCCTTTTAAAGGAAGATTAGTACTAACTAGGTACTATAGTAATAGTAGTCGATATTCAGAGGAGCATGAAAATTATGCCAAGATCACGAAAAGACAGAATATTGCCAGTGGCGCCAGTAGACAGACTGATTCGAAAAGCCGGAGCTGAACGTGTTAGTGATACGGGTGCTGAGAAGCTAGCAAAAATCCTCGAGGAGGTAGGTGAGGAGCTTGCTAGAATGGCTGTTGACTTAACAGAGCATGCGGATCGGAAAACAATAACTGATGCTGATGTTGAGCTGGCGTACAAGCAGTGGCGCCGGGGTCGCTGACATGTCCAGATAACCTGTCATTTGAACACAACTTAGATAACCGGGAAACGCTGTTACATGTGTATGTCCAGTCGTGCAGGCAATTCTATGCAGCTTGTTGAAGAACATACTGTGTTGCTTAGTCTGCATGAGGTTAGTCCTGCATACGAAGATTCCGTGGTCGCGTCCTATGATAGATTGAAAGCATTGGGTATTGATAGCTATACTCTCCTTATTACACCGTTGCTTGAATGGAAACGAAACCTGAGTTTTGAGAAACATCCGATGTTTGTTGACTATCTGCTTTCTTTAGATCTTGAAATCTCTCTCCACGGTTATTCGTACACAACCAAAAGCGGGCGCCCTGAGGAGTTCAAGAATCTTGACAAGAAGCAAACTGCTTCACGGTTACGAAGAGGTTTGAAATCGATTCTAAGTAATTTTGGAGTTAAGCCAAGTGGATTTGTGCCTCCAGGCTGGGTGGCTCCAAAACGATTGAAAACTGCTCTTGCCAACCTAGGCTTCAGCTACTATGCGGTAGGCAAAGAAATCTACACTCTATCTTCTGATACATGTTATTCTACGGTTGATATCGTTATTAGCGAAAAAGAAAAGGAACCATCATTAGAAGATAGTATCGTAGAAACTGAAATTGGAGGTCCCTTGCAAATAGCTCTTCATCCTTTGGATCATAGGCGAACGAAGATGTACGAGCTTCTGGAAGAACTGGTAGACCGTCTTGATTACAAGTTCTATAGCTATTGCGACTACTTGACTCAAGCCGCCAAGGCTGAATAGCCATAGGTACCAAGTACGATAATTCCGAAAACTGGAAGAAAAAATGACCAGTTTGTTAATAGAACGAAGTGTTCCAACAGCTATTGTTTATTATGTCTTCTTTCTATACTACACCAATCGCCAATGGTTAGATTAACGCTCCTAAAATGGAGCATTATGCCGTTGGCAATGGTCGACGCTTGAGAAGTGTCTTGAGGATGGGCTTGATTGCTAGAAGACCCATTGCACGCTAAGAAGAGCGGATTCTGCAATGAATGCCGCTCTATTTCGGCGGATCACGCTGTTGGTCCGCTTAAGCATTCCAGAAGATGTCCTATTTCTTTTTTCAAATTGAGATGCGGCAATCGATTTTGGTTCGTCCAAACGAAGATAGATCCCAAGAATGGTTGTGGAGGTTATCCTGTTGAAGCGATATAGCTTTATCCCCCTTGTGTTAGTTGTAATGCTTGCATTTCCCACCTATCATAATCCTGCAGGAAATGCTTATTCGAGCAATCTCGGTCCCGGCAATCCGAGAGGGCAAGCCAAACTAGTTTCTGAAACGGATACGCTTTCCGGAACTGGCTCTGCACTTGATGTTTCACTGACTGGCATTGCAAGCAATCTGTACGATGGAATGCTGTCCATTGATTCCTCCAATTCCGATACTGCAACTGTGACCTTGTCAGATGGGTGGAGTGGTAGCAATCTCGAAACCAATCTAGATTCGCTCTACCTGACCACTAATGAACGCCTCAAAAACTGGAAATTGAATGATTTTCATGCAGAGAAGTGGCTTATTGAATCATATCGCGGTGAGAATGTACATGTTCCAGATTCATGGACGTTAAACAAGGAAATCCAGGGTACTGGTTCGGCACATCCGAGTCATGGTACCTTTGAGATGAACAGGCAGTTAAGTAGCGGTTATGAGAGTACTACAGGTTGGCTATTTGATGCTCACTGGTATTCCGGAGATACCCTTGCTACTGGAGACAAGATTTACTTCAGTCAACTTGCTTCCGCACCATACAGAGAATTATACTCTGCAGAAGTGAGTTTCAGATACAATGTTCAAGCTATATCCTCAATGCAGGACGAGGTCTATGTTTTTGTGGGTATTGCAGGCTATCAAACCAAAGTGCATGTTTTTGAAAACGGAGATACAACCAGCTCTTGGTTGCAGGAGACTGTTAGCCTTTCTTCCAATCAGCTATCGAATATCCAGCTTCCGAATTCATTGCTCGTTGAAATTGGAATTGCAACTGACTTGAGTGGTCAGCAGTCATCCGAAAAAATGTACCAAGTGCTTTTAGATGATATTCAACTTTCTTTAGAGGTACGGCCATTTCCAGAACAAGTAAATCTCAAAGCAAATGGAACTGCAGTGGTCGGTTGGAATCCCGGCAATATCTATGTGTACGAACCTGATGACGATACAAGAGATGCTTGGGACCCATCTGGCTCTGGATTTAGCTTAGATGGAAATACTTACGTTGGTTCAACCGCTGATCCGTCTGTTGGTTTGTATGGCAGCTCTTGGAATACTGCTGATCCAAGCCAAATCGGAATCCAATTCCCTGTGGATATTCCTCAGGGGGCTGTGATAACTTCTGCCTTTGTTGAGGTCGAACCTGAATCCTTGGTGTCATCAGGTAATCCTGATATGCGAGTATATATTGCAGGATTCGACAGCGATGGAAGTGCCGTATCAAACTTCTCTTCAGGAATGCAAGAAATCGAGGATTCCTATGAGTGGGTTGA
>WJIL01000029.1 GCA_014730275.1 Candidatus Lokiarchaeota archaeon
CACATGAAGGGCAGATCGAGCAGTCTGGCCGCATCGATTGTTCTGGTGTGGTTTCTTGCTTTAAGGCTAAAATGAACCTCTTTCAATCGTTTAGCCATTGCGGATTCAGCCTGTGCGATAGGTACGCCCAGGTTCGCCCATTGCTCTGGTTGGAGCTGCATTACCCAGTCAAGCTTTGAGGAGCCAATTCCGTGGGGATGATGAGCTAGCACCATATCTATGGGTTGCCCCTTGTCGCTTAGTCTGTCGGCAAGAACTAGCTCACCCGGTGAAATGTCGACGCCACAGAGGACGCTCTCCACTTCTCGGTCTTCGTTGCCATAGAGCAGACGGCAATCGGTGTATGGGTTCCATGTCACATCCTTGTCGGCAAGCTCTTTCTTCTTGCCTTCGAGTTTCTCCAGCTTCTCCTTTGATTTCTCAAGAATCTGGTCGATTTTCTCTTTGTTTCGAGGATCTGCTTCGATTCCCATTTCAACGATTTTGTGATAAATGTCTCCTAATTTCATATCCCTTTGAGAGAACACCGTAGGCATCAAGCTTTCGGTGACAGTAGACTCTGAAACTACAATCTGTGAATATGATTCTTGTCCATAATGAAATAAGGCGCAAGTTCTCCTAACATCACGGTTGAAGATCATGACAGACGATGACAAACTCTCGATTGAAGAATTCCACAAGGAGATAGCTGTTGAAACAAACAATGCCATTTGGCCGATTTTAGACAAAGAAGACCCATCGGAAGGGGAGCTAGAGGATGCCCTAGACATGGCGCATACTTCGCGCTATCATTGGAAGAAAATTGGGAAACCGATCAACTTGGCCCGCGCTGATTACATGATTTCACGTGTGGCGTCTGCGATGGGTCGGGCTGAATCTGCTCTGCACCATGCAAAGCGCTGTCTTGAGATAACAAAGGATACGGGTGTTGGGGATTGGGATTTAGCATTTGCATATGAAGCCATGGCACGAGCATACGCTGTTGCGAAGGACAAAGAGAAATTCAAAGAGTACAGGGAATACGCTAAGGAAGCAATCTCGGACATAGATAGCGAACAAGACAAAGAAATAGTGCGAGGCGAGTTGGATAAGATTTCATTTCCGGAGTAACTCCATAGTTGATACATGATATAGAAAAAAGAAGTGAAGGACAGGCCGGAGAGTCATTTGACCTGTCCATCTATCATTGAGATTGGTTCAGCTATGCAGCCCTTTTCTTCCAGAAGTACACACCGACGACTATCACCACAGCAGCAACCCCAATGCCACCTGCAAGGAGAAGCCCATTCTGTGCAAGCCAATCGCCGTCAGCGGGTGCTACTCCATCTCCAGCTTGATATTCGAGCGGTGGAAGAGCCTCGAGAGTGTTCGTGGTATGCGGTGTTACAAGTATGTTGAAGAAACCCTCTTCAACTTGGCTGCGGTCAATATCAAAGACGAACAGCATCTCATCGCTGATACTACCAAGCTCGAGATACCCATCTCCGGAAAGGGACCCTGTGAACACATCCTCAAGATCACCGGCCCAATCGATGTAGTGGCTACAATCATCTACATTCTGATACAGATAGGCCTCCCACGAGTCTACGTCCTCAGTGTAAATCGAGATGTTGTACCAAGTACCGCGGACCGCACTCAGGCGAAGAACATATTTTTCGGTTGCATCAGCAGGATCGCCGAGCGTGAAGTTGGACCAGACTGGACTGCTGGTCACGGTTTGTGTATTGGTCCCGTTCAGAAATCCTTCGTACTCATCAAAGGTGATTTCATAGTCTACCATATATTCGTGGTATTCGTTGCCGATGCCTGCAGTGTTGTTATTGACTTGATAAGGTGTCAAAACAAATATCCCATCACCCTCACAGAACATCGAATAGGACGTACTGTCAGTTCCAAGTTGTGTAGATGTCGTATTGCTACCGTAAGCAACCCAACTCGTACCTGACTGTCTGTTCCCAAGGGTCATGTCCAGCGCTAATTCGTTTCCGCCATACCCGTTGAGATAGTCTATCTCGGATTTAACGCTGACATTGTCGTGGGTCATGAGGGTAACGTTGCTTCTGTAGAATGATAGCGGACTTGTATCGACCCGAAGTCCAATAATGTCACCAGCATCAACACCAACACTACCGGCACCTTCCAGAATCGGCCCAAGATTGAACTCGAAACGGCCAATCGCACCCTCTCCACCTGTAGCAGTAACCAAGTAGTTGCCAGCTGGCAAATAGTAGGTGTTTGCATACTCGATTTCACTACCGAAACCAATCGACCGACTAAAGCTGATGTTATTCTCAGTAACCTTCCAGATTCTCCAACTGAAGCCTACCATACCTACTGAGCCATTCACCCGAAGCACGGAGTCCTGGGCGAGGGGCAATCTGTACGGGTATCTCACACCTCCAGATAGTAGATTCTCAATGTAGAATTCTTGGTTCTGAGGTAGCATCGGTACATTTGGCCGATCATGATGGATGATGTACTCTATCTCATCGAGACCTTCGATTGTTAGGTAGTAGCTTTCGTTTGCCCACGAGTAGTAGTGAAATTCGTCAGAGTAAGGATCCAAGTAGTCCTGCCATCTCATATGACCCATTTCATTTGTAAAAATGCCACCAGTAATCATGATTTCTGCCGGGTCAGGTCCGCCATTTCCATCCTCGGGGTAGTTCAAAGCATATCTAATCCGGCCAGGGTGTGTGCTGTTGGCACTGAACTTGTATGTCCTGGCAACGGGCGGTTTCTCTTGGTAGACCTCTGAACCATCTTCTTTTACAACATCTTC
>WJIL01000030.1 GCA_014730275.1 Candidatus Lokiarchaeota archaeon
AGTCAATGTGATCCCACGACTTATCATCTGTGTTACAGAGCATAATCCGATAGAACCGGAATTGCGGCGAGGCCTCTTCTCTCAGGTTATTCCAGATCTCTGCTAGTTACAGAGCATAATCCGATAGAACCGGAATTGCGGCGTCATTCTTCTGACGCTGTATCTCTGATCCTAGCTGGTACAAAATACAATCGAATAGGATTGGAATTTTAGAATCGAATCTATTCGTCTGTTTTAACAGCTAACCTATCATCCTGGAAAAAAATGGAGATTCATGGTGAACTATCGATAGGAATTTGCCAATCAAAAAATCAGCTCCTAATCTGCCATATGTTTTGACATCAAGATGATTTCAAATCAACCAATCACCCAATCAGTACTTCCAGAAACTCATTTCTTCTTCAAATATTCAGCCAGCTTCGGGGCAAGCACACCAAGATCATCTCCTGAGAGAGTAAAGGGTTCTGCAACACCCAGAATCTGCCCTGGTTCTTTTCGAACTGCCACTTCATAGTGTATAGCATTCAAACGCCCGAGTCCTATCGTCGAGTTTGCCCCGATGGCGGTATTGCCCTTTCCAAGCTCATCGAGAATGAAGAATAGTATACCAATAGGCGTGGTGTCAAGTACGTTCTTCAGCCGAAATCTCAGCTGCAATTTCAGACCTGGCGAGACTACTCTGCTGTCAAACAATCCGCCATCTTCTGCGGAGCGGCTTTTCCTGTCTATCCTGACATGAGTCCGGAGCTCGGTCGTAGAGCCTTCTAGGGCCGCGTCAGATATGTCGATAGCCCCCTGAACAGAAAGATTCCTGCCATCGTCAAGCTCCCTGGAACTGAAGCCAAACAAGACTTCGGTCCAAGTCAGGTCAACAGTCCCGAATCCTGGGATATCACATTCGATTTCACTCTTAGCCTGCGGCATCCTGTTGAACTCCGAACGCAAGACACCCTTTATGGAACTGCTACTCAAGAAGGGAACACCATCGCCGGTCCTTAGAACATCTTCTTTGTCTGCGTCCGTACCCCCAATCCTGAGTGCTGAATCAAGGATATAATGGGCTTCTACGTCGATTTCACTCCTCGTTTTGCTGTAGTCTATCTTCATCAGCGACCCTCCCAGAATACAATCTGATTCAGTTGAGAGTTTATCATAGTCTCTTGTCCGATACCTGTCAGCTCTTTTCTCGCTAGTGCTTGGTAGTCAAATGAATCTGGATCATCGACTTCATAGAAGAAGACCGAACCTGGTTGAGCTGTTCTTATCCGTGGTTTCTGAAGGTTCGTCATGAGCGACCAACCGCTGAATGACATCGTTCTCCCGAAAGACTTTGCCAGCTTGGCCCCGAGGATATTGTCAACTCGGGGCATAGAGTGATATCCATCCTCCGCTTCTAGAAGTGATGCGATGCCAGTTTTTGCAATCACCACGAAGCCGCCATACTGCCTCACACAATCAGCAATTGCTGGAGCTTTCTGGTCAATGAATTCCTCTTCGCTGATCTCCTTCTCGACGTTGTTGATTTCAACTATCCCCCAACCTCTGGATCTTCCAGCACCAAGCTGTAAGAGCTCGGTATCGGTTTCGAGTTCACTGACATAATCTTGGATTTTGCTCGATTTTACGGTGAGCTCTGTTGCTAAAGCGGCTGGATACGAGACGGTCTGCGAAAAGTAAAGCTCTCCCTCTTCCGCTGATCCAGTTGTAGAGTTGATTCCCACAGAGGGGCGCATGGAAATCCAGGGTTCCTTCAAAGGTTTTCCGCAAGAGAGACAAACGGACCCCTTGAATTGAACGCGATAATAGCTTTCTGTATGGGTTTTGCAGTATTCTGCGTGGCTTATGTCACCAGTTGTAAGAAATGAGTTTGTAGCATCATGCACTTCATCAGCCTCACTGCACAATTTGCAAGTCAGATACGTGGCAGGAGGATTCTCCAGTTCCCGTGGCTTTTCACAGTCACATTTTGGAAGCGCTGGCCCGGCACTGATTAGGGCAGGAATAATCTCATTCGAAAACTCGCACGAATCCTGCTGCTCACAATTGACACAACGTTTCGATTCGTGATACGGGCAAATCATTCTCCGAATAGATGTAAGAAAAGCACCACGCACTTTCTTGCCTGAGATAACCTTTGAAGCAGTGTGTACATTTCGTGTTGGCAGATGTTCCCTTGGAGAAACATCCGAACGCGTATCAAGCACAATTCTAAGCTTCGACAGTTCACTCATTTCCAAGCAGTGCCTCCTTCAGTTCATCAAGCTGGGCTTCTCTCTCGGGGATTGAGATTGTGACCCCCGCCTTCCGTCTGCCAATACCCGTTCGCTCGATGTACTTTATTGGCAACAAGGTCAACAAGAGATCGACATCCCCTTGCTTGCTTTTTGCTATGTAAACCGAAAATTCGAAGTTCTTTTTGGGTGCAACTTTTTCTTCGAAAAACAGCGCACCTTCTGCAGTGGATCTGGTTTCTTCATCGATTCGAATTCCTGGGATTACGTCCACTTGGTCTTCTTGTTCTACCGTCTGACTATCTTCCATGACAGCGTTTGTGACTGTAATCCGTCCTTTGCGGTCTTCAGCTCCAAAGAAGTCTCTGATGACCGACTTGTCTGACTTGTCTTCGAGATATGATTGGAGGTCTCCTTTAGCCAGTTCTCTGATTGAGGGAAGCAGACGTGTTAGATTCGCTCTCATCTTCCCCTTGAGTGTGCTTCCAGGGACAAAGGGTCGTCCGTTCAATCTTTGAACTCTGGAGACATGACGCGCTCCGAGTCCAACTACGCCGCTACCAATGTGTAAAGCATCTTGAGGTTCCAGTTTGCAGTCTATCTTCTTCATAATCAACCCCCCATCATCAACCTAGCAAGTGTTCTAGCATCCAGAACACCGATACGGTCTTCTTCATCTCCAAGTGCCAGGAGGCCGATTTTGCCATAAGTTTCTCCTGCTCGAGCTTTGGTTTCTGACCTACCAGCCATGTAAACAGAGAAGGATACACCTCTGCCCTTGGATGCATCATAGCTTGCGAGCTTGCCAGGTGTCTCTTGGATGTCCATATTCTGTACGATTTCTGAAGATGCCTTCCAGAAGTCTTCTAGGCCAGAAGCGTCCTCTTCGATCATGTTCTTTCTATAGGCTTCGTAGCGAATTGAAGCCTGCGCTATTGCTCGCATCGGATCTCCCTTTCCATACGAAACCACCGAACTCAGTACTGGATGTTTCATATCATCAAGAATGAGAGGTCGCTGCGTCAAGTTATTTCGCCTACGAAAATCGTGCACCGTCTTAAGGTCACTTGGAGCATTGAGCGAGCCTTTCATGACCTCGAAATCCAACACACCCATCGGGTCTTTACCTTCAATGGCGAAGGGTCTTGACACTTCCTTGCAATAGCTCAAGAGACTTTCAGCAGCTTGAATCATCAATCGGATTGGCTCATGAGTTGGAAATGAGATGATACCTAGAGACATACTAAGCTCTCCGCCAAGGCGTTCATAGAATGTCTGTGCAATCCGGAGGGCCAGCGGAATGCAATAGGATGCCGGACAGAGTAACATAAGATCATCTCCGCCCACGTACATCATTCCAAGCTGCAATCGCAATCCAAGCTTCTCACTTTCTTCCTTGCTTTCGGTGACACCTAGCTCGTCTAGTTCCTTCTTCGTTACTTGTTTGAGCCAGTCAAATGCATCCAATACGGTGCCCTGGAGTTCGTTAGTAAGGAGCATGTTCTTCTCAATGAGAGCGGACAGGCTCGGTACGTTCGAGATGAAGGCACCAGCCAAGTTGGCATCAGCCTTAATCATTGCAAGATCAGCCTTTTTGCTGGCCTCAATGTTCCTCATTGCATCATTTCCAGCAAGAAAGTCGAGAATATGTTCGGAGAATGTGTCCCATCCATAACCGAGAAGCTTCGAAGCATTAGGCTGATAATCTTGGAACGTGTTTCTAAATGATTCACGCAATCCGTAATCATGAACTCTCTTACAATCACTGCAGTAAGTCCGTTCGTTATCACCCACAGTGAAGAGCTCTGATGCTGGAGCTGAGCCACACGACTCACAGCGCAGTTCAATTCCGTAGTCGATCAATTTGCCTTTGGTGGCCGTCAAGTCATTTTTCATTTGGATGGTTTTGTCTCGCGCTTGGTTCAAATGGGTGATAAGAGAATCTTGTGATAGATTCCCAGAAGCATCAGTCACTGAGAATGAAGAATACGCAGCAACCATTCGCAGCTTTCCGGTTGCTTCCCGGATTCCTTGAGCCAAGCGGTCAACCAGATAATCTGCAAGTGGAGTAGGGGTAAGCAGAATGATATTGCCGCCTCCTGATGAAATCACAGCTTCTAACGGTATGCCGGTATCTCTAAGTATAGAATACAGGGATGGCATGCCTGCTTTTCTCAATGTTCTGACATCTTTCATGTAGCCATCTATGATAGAAGAGGCTCCCTTCATCTGTGGAAGTCTGTCAGTGTTTTCGATGAAATGCTGAATTCCTGAAATATCCGAAAAGAGGACTGATAACTCCCCTTCACGTTCTTCTTCAAGAGATTCTGGAGGTTTCATCGAACTCAAGAATGACCTAAGCAATGGTTCCATCTCTTCTTCGTCCATACTGAGCCATACTGATTCATCTTCGAAATCATCGGCTTCGTGAGAGGAACTTTTGTCGAGTACGGCAGCCGCAGTCTTCTTGATGGATGAATACGAAAGCCCGTACTGACTCGATTTCTCTATGCGGGATCTACCTTTATCATCGTCCTGGTCATCTTCAATTACTGCCAAAATCTCGCTTTGGAGTGATTCATTCACGACACCATCAAGAAGAGATTTGATTCTACGTGCAGCAGTATCTCCGTCCCAGTTTCCTTTTCCAGGCCGGCCAAAAATATAGAACAAGGCGGCCGCTCGAAACACAGCTATAGATTCCGTAATAGACACTTCATCCGTTTCGGAATTAACTTCCGAAATTAGTGAGCTTGTGGCCAGACCAGATGTTAACATCTGATGGCTAATGAGTCCCGAAAGATTGAGTCCCAAACGAGGGTCTGCAGGAAGTCGGTAATACTCATTCAACATATCTTTGATATGACCTATACTCGCAGAAATCTCATTGTATGACTTCTCTGTGATTGAAGCAATAGTAGAGATTGCAGCCTCTTCGTCAGCTGCGGACAATCCACTTTTCAGCAACAATACAAACGAATCACATAGATTCCACAGCTTCGTTTCACTAGTGATATCATTGAAACCAACTTGCTTGAGTGCGGCATTGAGTTTCTCGATTGCATCACTGATAATTCGCACCTCGTTTTCGACGAGCTCAGCGTGTCTGTTGTCAGGTTCTTCACCTTTCTTGACATAATAACCTCTGACCGTCATTCAGAACCCTCCTAGATGTTGTTTGAGAATCTCTGTAAGTTTCATCGGACCTTCTTCAGTATCGGGCAAATCCAAAAGATCGATTAGCTCCCTTCTTGCTCGTGGATGTAGAAAGAAGTCGAATCGAGAACCTTCTGTAATCCTGCTTCTGTTGATAGCCTCAGGCGAGCCATTCTCTGAACGCCATGTTTCAGCATACAGCTTTCCATCATCCTCAATGATGGCTACACCTTGGCTTGCGTCATCGGGTTTCTCTCTGACATGAATCGCCATTTCGTCGAGAAGAACAATGTGGAAAAGAATCGATTCCTCAGACATTCACTTATCCTCCTTTTTCCTATTCTCAGGAATGTCCAAGCCATCACCGAATTCTTTGAGAGCTTCTTTTCTCGCGGAGATGATGAATTTCTGAACACTTTTCTTTCCTTTAATCTCTCGGCCATCATCGAATTGAATTCTGGTTGGTATATCAGACACTAATCCGAATTTCTTCTTGTCATCAGATTTGTCTCTGTATCTGAAACGCCCCAAACGGAGTCGTGGGGTTGCATAGGCTGCCATGCCAATGAAA